>NZ_JAGQDB010000114.1:0-5999 GCF_024346495.1 Cyanobium sp. A1C-AMD
ACAGCCAGTGCCACCACGAACACCGCCGGGGTGTAGCGGGCCGCGAAGCGATCGACGAAGCGCTGGATCGGAGCACGGGAGGCCTGGGCTTCCTCCACGGCCTGGATGATGCGCGCCAGGGTGCTCAGCGAGGCAGGTGCCGTCACCTGGATCTCCAGGGCGCCGCCCTGGTTGATCGTGCCCGCAAACACTTCATCACCAGGGCCTTTGTCAACCGGCAGGCTTTCGCCGGTGATCGGGGCCTGGTTGATCGCACTCTCGCCGGAAAGCACCGTGCCATCAAGCGGCAGGCGCTCGCCCGGGCGGACACGCACCACATCGCCGATGGCCACAGCACTGGCGGAGACGCGTTGCCAGCGGCCATCGCTCTGGCGGATCTCCGCCTCGTCGGGAGCCAGGGCCATCAGGCTGGTGATCGCCTGGCGGGCCCGCTGCACCGCCCGCGCTTCGATCGCCTCGGCCACGGCATAGAGCGCCATCACCATGGCGGCTTCCGGGAAGCGGCCGATCAGGAAGGCGCCCGTGACCGCCACGCTCATCAGCGCATTGATGTTGAGCCGGCCCTGGCGCAGGGCCGCGAGGCCCTTGCGAAACACGGAGAAGCCCGCCAGGGCGATGGCGGCGATGGCGATCCCGATCTCAAGCAGCTCATGACCCGGGAAGGCGGGAACGACCAGATGCAGCAGCTCCGCTGTGATCGCCAGCGCCAGGGAGCCCGCCAGGCGGAGCCGTTCAAGGCGCCGTTCGGCGCGGGTCTGGGCGGCGGACGGCCGCTGATCGGGGCTGATCGGCTCCGGGGTGAATCCCAGCCGGCGGATTGCGGCAAGGGCGGAGTTGAGCGCTGCTGCTTCGGCATCGATCGCCAGAACGCGCTCGGCCAGCAGGAACCGCAGGCTGCGGATGCCGTCAACACCTGAGAGGGCATGCCGGATCTCGCCTTCCTCCGTGGCGCAATCCATCGCGCTGATCCGAAACAGCGCTTCTCTGCCGCTTGCCGGCTCCGGCTGCGGCGCCGTGGTGGCTCCGGCCTTCTGCCCGCTGGTTCTACTGCTGCAGCAATGTTCCGCCATGGTCCTGTCATCCAGGCCCCATCTAACAGCCTGTAGTCACTTCAGGGTCAAGGATCTGGCGGCACCGGGTAGCCACAGGTTGCTCGTCAACGCAGCTGGGGACACTCCTGATCTCGCAACTCCTGATCCAGCCCATCGGCTTGCCGTGCCAGCTTGGCTCCAGCCGCCGTGTAGAACCTGAACTGCTGGCGGTTGACGTAGAGAACCCGCTGGCTGCGCAGCAGCTGTTCTTCCGCCTTGTGGCGGCACTCGAGCAGGGCCTGGTAGTCGATGGTCAGCTCGCTGCGGTCGTTGGCATTGGCCTGATCAGCCTGCTGGCTGAGGACCGGGCAGATCCGTTCGCGGATGGTGCGAACCAGGGCGATTTCGGCCTTGATGGCCTGCTCGGCCAGGGCATGGCGTTGATCCAGCAGGTTCCGACACGCCTCCAATTCAGCCGACAACGCCGGAGCCGACAGCCAGCAGCAGGTCAGCGAGAGGGTCAGGACGTGGCGCATGAACGGATCGGTTCGATGCCTGCGCCTGTGGCTGCGATCGCCGTGGCCCTTCTGAAACTTTTGCATCAGAAGATTGTCCTGGGTGTGAGCCCCCTCGCGAGCCTCAGCCGCTCCTCATGGGGTTCAGAAGACGCGATTCCGCCAAGGATGGCGCCGTGATTTCCACTGCAGATATCATAAAAAGGAGTCATCGTTTCATCTCACTTGAAGAAGCTTGTTGGACCAATGCGTAGAGCATTGATCTATGGCCTGATTAGTTATGGCGGACTTGTTCTGATCAACAACTCAGAGCTTGATCTCCCCAGCATGTGGATCGCGTATCTGCCGATGTTTATCGGTGTCTATGTGGTGACGCAGTGGCTAGACAAGAAGCTTGGGGATTGAGTACCTCAGGGTTGGGCACCTCTTCATCCATCGATAACCAGAGCAAGTTTGCAGATCACAACCAGTCGACTGGAATCGCCTCCCAGCCGGCGGGATCCCACGGGGCCATCAGCGCCTCCAGCCCCCGCAGCTCGGTTGATGCTTCCGGAAGCAACCAGGCCTCTTCCCATCCATCGTTGATCACCACCGGCATGCGGTCATGGATCGGACGCAGCAGGGCGTTGGGGGTGGTGGTGAGGATGCAGCAGGTCTGGAGTTCGCTGCCATCGGGACCGATCCAGTGGTCCCACAGGCCGCCCAGCCAGAAGGGAGCGCCGTCCTGGCGGCGGATCCAGTAGGGCTGCTTCTTCCCTTTTGGGCCATGGCCTTCCCCTTCCGGCGGCGGCCGCCATTCGTAGAAGCCATCGGCCGGCAGCAGGCAGCGGTGATGGCGCCAGGGACTACGAAAGAACGGCTTCTGGCTCACCGTCTCGCTGCGGGCATTGATCGGCCGGCTCTTGCCGCGGGTGTCCTTCAGCCAGCTCGGCACGAGGCCCCACTGGGCGTAGCCCACCTCCAGTCGGCCCTGCTGCTGCCGCTGGATCAGAAGCGGTTCGCCAGGCCGCACCTGCTGCCGGGGCTGGTACTGCTCGAGGAAACCCTCCGGCAGCGGACCCTTGAGCCTTGGCAGCAACTGATCGATCGTGGTGGTGAGCGAGTAGCGGCCACACATCAGCGACGCCTGTGGATCCGGTTGGGCTGCTCCCAATCTGCGTGGCCTGACTCCTGACTGAGGGGTTTCGCAGGGAGTGAGTCTGAGGGGACCAAACCCACACTGGAGACGGCCGCGCTGCGGTGGATCGGTTTGCCGTACTGACGCCACGGTCAATCGGATCTATCAATGAATCAGAGGCCTCGACCAGGGCAGCGCGAGCCCAAGCCCTGCAACCGGCCCTAGCCCTTGGCTTCTGCGCAGCAGTAGGGCGCCCGACACGGGGCGCCCTTCTCATTGGCCCCTGTGCGGCAGCTCTTGGAGCAGAGCCTCAACGCTGGCCACCTTGTCCTCCAGCGTTTGGTCCCGATCGGTGCGGGTGTTGACCTTCACGGTGGTGTAAATCCGGGGGCAGCCCATGTCGTGCACGGCCGTATGGCATGCCTCGATCGCTTTGAAGACGGGCGCCCACTCGCCCTCGACCGCGGTGCCGTTGGGGTGCAGCTGGATCTTGAGGCCGGCGTCCAGCAGCACCCGTTCGCAGGCAGCGATATAGGGCGCCAGGTTGACGCCGACCCCGATCGGAACGACGCAGAGATCGACGATCACCTTCATCGATGTGCCTCCGGAGGACTCATTGAAAGGCTCCCATCTTCCTGGCCCCTCGTCCGTTCAGTGCCGAGACGGTGTCCCGCTTCCCCGGCAGTGCCATGCCCGCTCCGTTGGCCATGCCTAGCGTTTTGGCAATTCCGCCGGGTGGGCCATGGCCGTGGTGAACCGCTGCGCGGTGGGGATCTACCCCAGTGGGCAACTGCTCGACTGGGCCCGGGGACTTGACCTGGATGTGGAGGTTGCTGGAGCCAGTGAGCCCTGCCTGTACCTGATCCCTGACTACGACACGCAAGAGGAGGCGGAGGAGATCCTCGAGGAGGTCTACGAGGCGATCTTTGAAGCCGAGCTCGACTACTGGCATCGCGACACCGGCACCTGGCCGGCGGAGCGCACCTATCCGGTGTTCCGGAAGTGGTTCGAGGTGCGTTTCTACCCCCTGATCCAGGACCTGGTGGGCGAGGAGATCACCGCCACCGAGGTGGATGAGGAGTTCATCGGTGAGCTGCGCACAGCGCTGGAGGGGCTGGAGCCGCTCCCCTGAGGAAGGCCAGACGGCAACGAAGTCGGCCCCCACACTGGGGTGATGCCCCTGAACCCACCCCCACTTGCTGCTCTGTTGCTGGCGGTGGTGATGACCATGGCGGCAACATCCACGGCGGCGATGGCCGGACCCGAGGTTCGCGCCACGGTGCTCTCGATCGGCGACGGCGACACGATCCGCGTGCAGCAAGGTGGCAAGCGGATCACGATCCGGCTGGCCTGCATTGATGCCCCCGAGATGGCCCAGGCTCCCTATGGCGCCCAATCCCGCGCCTACCTGCAAACGCGGCTGCGGATCGGTTCCCCGGTGACGCTGCTGCCGCAGACCGTGGACCGCTATGGCCGCACTGTGGCGGAGGTGATCGGGGAGGTGAACCTCAACCTGGCGATGGTGGAGGACGGCCAGGCATTCGCTTACCGCCAGTACCTGAGCCAGTGCAACGCCAAGGAGTATCTGGATGCTGAATACCGGGCCTCCCGCCACCGCTTTGGCGTCTGGCAGGTGCCTGGCGGCATCACCCGGCCCTGGGACTTTCGACGCCGCAGATCACCCGCTCGATCGGGCGGCATTTCCTGATCGCTCTGCTGATGCCTGAGATCAGGCCGGCTTGAGCTGCTGCCGCAGGGGCGGTGGCAGGCGAATCCCCGAGAGAAAGGCCAGGGCCACCAGCAGGCACGAGGCCCACAGGCAGGCCTGCAGGCCTCCCACCAGGAACAAGGCACCAGAGAGCAACGTGCCCACCAGCCGGCCGGCCGCGTTGGCCATGTAATAGAAGCCCACGTGGAGGCTCACCGATTCGGCATCGGTGTAAGCCAGCACCATGTAGCTGTGGATCGAGGAATTCATCGCGAACACGGCCCCGAAGGCCGCCAGGCCCACCACCACCGCGACACCCGGATTGCCCACATCGCGCCACAGGCTGATGGCGATCAGGGCGGGGATGGCCGTGAGCACGGCGCTCCAGAACTGCACGGCAGACACCCCCGGGGGTGCACTTTTCCCCCAGCTGCGCCGCAGGGCCGGGGCCGAGGCCTGGATGATCCCGTAGCCGATCACCCACAGGCCCATGAAACCGCCCACCTCCCAGTACTTCCAGCCCAGCACTGATTGCAGGAACACCGGCAGGGCCACCACGAACCAGACATCACGGGCGCCGAACAGGAAGAAGCGGGCTGTCGAGAGCACGTTGATGCCCTTCGATTTCGAGAACAGGGCCGTGATGGCGGGCTTCTCCTTCATGCGCCCGATCTCGCCGGGCAGCACCAGGGTGATCAGGAAGGAGAGGAACAGGCCAGCGGCCATGGCTCCAACGGCGGCACTGAAGCCGATCGTGGTGAGCAGCAGGCCGCCGAGGAAGAACCCCACCCCTTTGAGGGCGTTCTTGGATCCGGTGAGGATCGCCACCCATTTGAAGAGCTGGTTTTCGCCCTTGCTGGGGTCTTCGGGGGTTTCCGGCACCACCGTCTTGATGGCGCTCTTGGCGCTCATCTTGTTGAGGTCCTTGGCGATGCCGCTGATCGCCTGGGCCACCATCACGTAGGCCACACTCCACCAGCGCGGCCAGTCGTCGGCCACTGGAATCAGCATCAGCAGGGCCGCCACCTGCATCAGCGTTCCCGCCCAGAGGGTGAGGCGCAGCCCGAAACGGGCCCCCAGCCAGCCGCCGTAGAGGTTGGTGATGATGCCGAAGAATTCGTAGAAGAGAAACAGAAAGGCGATCTCCAGGGTGGAGTAGCCGAGCTGGTGGAAGTGGAACACCACGAGCATGCGCAGGGCCCCATCGGTGAGGGTGAAGGCCCAGTAGTTGGCCGTGACGACCACGTACTGCTGCAATCCCGTGAGGTGTTTCATCGGGCGGCACCTTCCAGTGCGGCACGTTCCAACGCAGCCACGTGACAGGCCAGATCCGCCATGCGGCAGCTGTAGCCCCACTCGTTGTCGTACCAGGCGTAGACCTTGAGCTGGGTGCCGTTGATCACCATCGTGGAGAGGGCGTCAACGATGGAGCTGCGCGAATCGTTGACGTAGTCGATCGATACCAGGGGCCTGGTTTCGTAGCCCAGGATTCCCTGCAACGGCCCGTTGGCAGCGGCCTCGAAGGCGGCGTTGACCTCGTCCACGCTCACCTCACGCTCCCACTCGAACACCGCGTCGGTGAGCGCAGCATTGAGCAGCGGCACCCGAACGGCAGGGCCGTTGAGCTT
>NZ_JAGQDB010000115.1:0-5966 GCF_024346495.1 Cyanobium sp. A1C-AMD
ACCGAGCCGATTGAGCGCTGGCTCATGGCCCCAGCGCCACTGGCCACCACCAACGGGAAGAAACCCGACAGGGCCGCCGAGGCCGTCATCAGGATCGGCCGCAGCCGCGACTGGGCCGCCCCCATGGCCGCCTCCACATCGGAGAGACCAGCCTCCATGCGCTGGTTGGCCAGGTCGACGATCAGGATGCCGTTCTTGGCCGCCAGGCCGATCAGGGTCACCAGCCCCACTTGGGCATAGACGTTGTTCACCTGTTGGTTGAGCACTAGGAACAGCAGGGCCCCCAGGATCGCCAGCGGCACCGTCATCAGGATCACCAGCGGATCGATATAGCTGCCGTACTGGGCCGAGAGCACCAAGTACACCACCACCAGGCCCAGGGCGAACACCAGCGCTGCCAGCGAACCGGCCGCTACCTCCGAGCGGCTCAGGGCCGACCAGTCCATGCCGATGTTGGTGAAGTTGAGCCGCTGGAAGCTGGCGGTGAGCGCATCGATCGCCTGGCCGGTGCTCTTACCGATTGCCTCAAAACCCTGGATCAGCACCGTGCGGTTGAGATCAAAGTGGCTGATGATGGGCGGAGCACTGTCGAGCCGCACCGTCACCAGATTGGCGAGGGGAATCTGGGCGCCACCGGCTGCGGGAACGTAGAGATTCTTCAGGCTGTCGATGGTTTCGCGCCTGCTGCCCTCGGCCTGCACATACACCTGGCGGTACTGACCGTTCTCGTAGGTCTGATTCACGAACGCCCCACCGTTAACCGCCCCTAGGACCTTCATCGCCGTGCCGAAATCCACCTGCAGCGAGGCCATACGGTCGCGGTCGGGCTCGATTCGCCACACCGGGGCATCGCTGACGAACTGGGTGTAGAGGTTGTAGAAAAAGCCGGTGGCCTTGGCTTTGTCGATCAATTGATTGGCCATCCCCAGCAGATCTGTGGGGCTGTAGCCACCATTGCTGAGGTCGTTGAACTGGAACGCCAGGCCACCCTGGGCACTGAAGCCCGGCACCGCCGCCGGCTGCTGCGCCATCACCTTGGCCCCCTCGATCGTCTGGAACTGCTTGTTCAGTCGCTGCACCACCGCCCGTGCTGACTGATCCACGCCGCTGCGCTCCTCGATCGGCTTGAGGCCAAAGAAGAACAGGCCCTGGTTAAGGGCACCACCGTTGAAGCCGGCTCCGCCGATCAGCTCACCGCTGACGATCTCCGGCTCCTTGGCCAGGATCTGGCGGGCCTGGTCGGCCACCTTCATCGTCTGCTCGAGCGAGGCCTGCGGCGGCAACTGAATGATGCCCAGGCCGTAGCCCTGATCTTCCGTGGGCACGAAGCCCGAGGGGATCAGCAGGAAAGCGAGCGCGGTGAGCACTACTCCGCCTAGCACGGCGCTCACCAGCTGGCGGCGCCGCCGGATCGCCTGCTCCAGCAGCCGGGCATAGGCCTTGGCCAGGCGCTCAAACTGGGTATTGAACGCGGTGAAAATCGGTTGCAGATTACGGCCCACCACGGCCCCGAGTGCACCGAACAGCAGCAGCCACAGCGCACCTCCGAACAGGTAGCCGTACACAGCGCCGAAGGCTCCACCGATCCACATCCAGGTGCGGCCGCTGGGCTTGGTCTTACCGCCACCAAGGAGCAGGGCCGATTGCAGCGGCTTGCCGCTGATCGCATTGAAGGTGCTCACCAAGATCGAGAACACGATCGTGAGGGCGAACTGGCGGTAGATCACGCCCGTGGCACCGGGGAAGAACGTGACGGGGATGAACACCGCCAGCAGCACCAGCGCAGTGGCCAAAATCGCGCCCGTCAACTCCTTCATCGCATTGGAGGCCGCCGCAAAAGGTTTGTCGCCTGCTTCGATCCGGGCCGACACCGCCTCCACCACCACGATCGCGTCGTCCACCACCAGGCCGGTGGCCAGGATCACCCCCAGCAGCGTGAGTTCGTTAATCGAGAAGCCAAACGCCTTCACGAAAACCATCGCCCCAAGCAAGGCGATCGGCAGCGCCAGGGCCGGCACCATCGTTGCCTTCCAGTCCTGCAGGAACAGGAAAATGATCAGCAGCACCAACACCACCGCATCGCGAAGCGCATCGAGCGCCCCGAAGATCGAGGCGTTGATGAAGTCGGTCTGATCAAACACCTTCTCTAGCTTCACCCCCGGCGGCAGGGTGGTGCGGAATTGCGTCAGCACCTTGTCCACCGCTTCAGCGGTGGTGATTGCATTGCTGCCCGGCAGCTGGATCACGCCGAAACCCACGCAGGGATAGCCGGAGATGCCATTGATCGCTGCCTGATTGAAGTTCTGAAAGGCGTATTCGGCCCGGCCCACATCGCGCAGACGGATCAGGCTGCCGTCGGGGCCGCTATCGCTGAGGCTGCCGGTTGAGCCGCGGGTGAGCACCAGATTTTCAAACTGCTCCACGGTGCGCAGGTTGCCCTGCACCAGCACCGGCAGATTGGTGGGGTTGTTGGCCGAAGCCGGCGGACCACCGATGCTGCCACCAACCACGATCTGGTTTTGGGAGCGCAGGGCGTTCTCCACATCCAGAATCGTGAGGTTGAAACGGCTGAGCTTGGCCGGATCTACCCAGAGCTTGTAAGCCGGATCACTGGCGCCGAACACGGTCACCTGGCCCACACCCTCGGAGCGGCTGAGCGGATAGGCGAGGTTGAGTTGATAGAGGCCGTTGAGATATTCGCGGCTGAACTGCCCTTCCGTGGAGGTGAGGTTGTACACCAGCAGATAGCTGGTGGCGGTCTGCTGCACCGTCACGCCCTGGTTGTTGACCTGCTCAGGCAGCTGGGCCGAGGCGGTCTGCACCCGGTTGAGCACATTCACCTGATCGATGTCGGCATTGGTGCCGGCCTTGAACACCACATTGATCTGGCTGACGCCCTGGCTGGTGCTGTTGGAGCTGATGTAATCCATCCCCGGCGCGCCGTTGATCTGCTCCTCCAGCGGACCGGTCACGGCACTTTCCACCGTGAGTGCGTCGGCACCTGGCAAGTTGGCCGTCACCTGAATCGTGGGTGGCGCGATGTTCGGCAGGTTCTCGATCGGCAGGAGCGGCAGCGCGATCACCCCGGCCAACAGGATCAGAATGCTGCACACGGTGCTGAGCACCGGCCGGCGAATGAAGGTGTCAGAAAGGCTCATTTCCGGGGAATCATCATGCCGCTGCGCAGCTGGGCCAGGTTGCCGATCACCACGGCATCGCGGGCGCCCAGCCCCTTGAGCACAGCAAAGCGGCCGCCCTGCAGGCTGCCGAGGGTCACCGGCGTCTGCACCGCAACCAGGGCACCGGCCGGTGGCGTGGGGGTGATCGGGGAGCCGATCAGGCGCTGGGCTTCCGCAGGCGACACCGCCCGAAACACGAAGGTCTGCCCGGCCTGCAGCAGCACCGCCGCCTGGGGAAGCGCCAGCGTCTCGGTCGACCCGAAGCGCAGGCTGGCCTGCACGCGCTGCTGATCCCGCAGGGCGCCATCGGCGTTGTTGAAGGTGGCCTTCACCAGCAGCGTCTGGGTACGCCGATCGAGCGAGGGGGCGATGAACGTCACCTGGCCCATCGCCTTGAGGGCCGACTTGTCGGGCGCCTGCAGCTCCACCGGCATGCCCAGGCGCACGCGATAGGCCTGCTCACCCGGCACATCGAGCCGCACCCAGAGGCGGCGGTTATCCACGATGGTGGTGATCGTCTCGCCGCGGCGCACCACGGCGCCCAGCTTGTACTGGATGTCGCCCACCATGCCGGCGATCGGAGCGGTCACGTCCTTATAAGCAAGGGTGGCAGCGCTGGCTTTCAGCTGCTCGGCGCTGGTGATCGCGGCCGTCACCTTGGCATCGCGCTGCTTGGTGGAAGCAGCGCCCTGCTGGTTCAGAAAGATGTAGCGCTCCGCCTCGAGGCGATCCTCCCGAGCCTGCGCTGCGGCAGCAGCCACGCTGGCCTGCTGCTGCAGCTGATCCAGCCGGAACAGGGGATCCCCCGGGCGCACCAGTTGGCCTTCACGCATCGGCATCGCCACGATGCGGCCATCGATCTCGGCCGCCAGCGGCACGTTGACGATCGATTCGAGAGTGCTCTGGTAGGTGGCCTGATCGGTGAAAGTCTGCCGCGTCGGGCTGATCAGTGAAAACGTGAGCGGTGGTGGGGGCGGCGGTGGCTTGACGCAGCCGGCGAGGCCCGTCAGCAGAGCTCCGCTGCCAACAAAAAACGTTAGGGGGAGGGTGCGCCAGGAGCGCGTCAATGGACGCACATGAAAAAACCACTCAAGAAATTAACCTAATGAAGCTGATGGCGGGAGTCAAGCAGATCAAGAAATTTGCCAACCGGTAGAGACATTTCACACGAAGCAGAACAGATTGATGGGAAGAGTCGAGTTTACTAATTGAAACGGATTGCCATTGACCGCGAACGGACTGGCGGGGCTGCGCCGAAGCCATACCACCACAAAACAGGAGATGATATCCAGGCAAGAGCATGAAAACCATGTTTATGTTTTGCGTTCAACTTCCACAATGATATCAACTTCTTTTTTTGCGTTAGACAACTCATTCTCAACAACAAGCTTTACTTCGGAATCAACTTCGGCAACGATCTTTTTCCGGACGTCTTGTTCAATAAGCTCAAGCTGCTCCGTGAAAAGTTTCCTGGCTAATTCCTCAAATCCCTCGGACTTCAGGTAGTCCTCCGCACGGGTATTTGAGAAGGCGTGAATTGTTTTCCAATCAGTCATTCTATCCGCAGCGCCATTGACTATCATTTTACCTATTTTATTGAGCTCATACCGACCCGCTTTGACTTCATGACTAACTCCAGCATCTTTTAGAAATCGACAAAATTGCCTATCCTCATTTGAAATAGTAGGACTCAAAAGAGTTTCAAGCATTCGTTTTTCAAGAAATTGACGCGGAGGAATAAAATTTGCGATATCTGAGTCTGGGTCGTCATGAAACTCTTTAATCCTCTTGCCGAGGAGCTTGGCCTGCCCCGAGTTAGCGTCGCCCGACAAGAAATAATCCGAAACCTCGGCATGGAGCTTCCTCTCAGCGTTTTCCTGATCTGTTTTCAATTGATCTTGAATAGCCTCAACTTCCCTCGCGCGAGCTTCCGCAAGTCGATGTCGAATATGGGAAACAAGCTTGAAACCACCGTAACCAGCTCCACCAATGATGCTTAGAGCACCTACACCAGCCAGAACATCCTTGGAAGCAGCCTCCCACTTTTTAACACCTCATGCAACTGAGCCAAGTGCCTTACCTGATTGATTGGCTTCTTCAATCGCCTTTAGAAGCGCAGCGTAAACATTCGGAGAACGATTGGCAACGGCGTCAACTAGCTGCAGAGCAGACATGTCTGGCGCTAAGGATGAAAAGATACTAAAGAGTGTCTCAGGTGGGCTGCTTAAAGCAGTTGCAAGATCAACAGCCTCGAAGAAGCGGCCGAAAAGATCTGATCTAAAGCCGTGCTCCTCCAGCCAGGAGGGCAAGACGGACAGTGTCAGGAAGTTAAGTAGATCAGGATTTTGATCTTGCGCATGTCCAATGAAATCAAGGCAGGAGAAGAGTTCATCGCGCCCATCAAATGTATCAACCAAGCGCAATATCACCTCGGATTGCGAGCCAGCTGTAGTTTTAGACATGAGCAGCATCAAAACGGGGTGATGATGTGAATGTAGGTGAACGACAAAGGAGGCGAGGACTCAGCCCACCTCGATCTCAGGATCATCCGCTGAGTCCAGATCCATCGGTTGGATGTTGCGCAGCAAGCCCATCACGATCTCGAACAGGGCGAGGTCCCGTGTCCAGGCGCTGGCCTGGGTGGCATCGGCTGCCTTGATGGCTTCGTCCAGGCCTGCCTCGTGCAGCCTCGCCAACGTGTCAAGCCAGATGATCGCCCTAGCCTGGGCGATCATCGGCGTGACAACGTCGTTGGAATTCCGAACGCGCTCGGCTTCGGCTTCGAGG
>NZ_JAGQDB010000116.1:0-5639 GCF_024346495.1 Cyanobium sp. A1C-AMD
CATGGTCCAGCAGGTTTTTTCATCACCCTTCCAGACGCGACGCAGGTCGTCGCGGAAGCGGCCGTTCCAGGTGGCCACCCGGCGAGCTGGGAAGTCGGCGAGGCGATAGAGGCCACCGCAATCCCAGGGTTCGCTGATCAGTTTCAGGTCGCCGAGATCTGGATCGGCTTCCATCTCCTCAAATAAGGGCGGCGCGTCAAGGGGGGCCAGGTTGTCGCCGCGGCTGAGGGCGATGCCCAGGTCGAAGCGGAAGCCATCAATTCCCAGCTCCGTGGCCCAGCAGCGCAGCGATTCCAGGATCAGCCGGCGTACCAGCGGCCGATTGGCCGCAATGGTGTTGCCGCAGCCGCTCACATCTTGGTAATCGCCTTTGGCGCTCTGTTGGTAGTAGAGGCGGTCGCAGAAGCCGCGCCAGCTGAGGGTGGGCCCATCCTGATTGCCCTCAGTGGTGTGGTTGTAGACCACATCCAGTAGTACTTCGATGCCGGCCCGGTGGCAGGCGGTCACCAGTTGACGCACCTGGTCGCGGCCGCAGAGCGGGTCATCGCCCACCAGATAGTTGGGATGGGGCGCCATCCAGCTCAAGGGGCTGTAGCCCCAATAGTTGTGGCGTCCGGCCGGGGCGTCGTTGGGATCGAAGGCCATCACCGGCAGCAGCTCGATGGTGGTGATGCCCAGATCCTTCAGGTAGGGAATGGTGGGAATCAGCCCAAGCAAGCTGCCGTGCAGCTGCGCTGGCACAGGACAGCCCGGTCCCTGGGTGAAGCCACCCACGTGCAGTTCATAGATGACGCTCTTCTGCCAGCTGTGGCGCGGCCGGGGGGCGTGGCTGAAATCAAAGCGGTCGCGCTCAGTTACCACTCCCTTGAGGCAGTGGCCGGTGTTAGGTGCCGCCCCAACGGCGCCCCCACGCTGATAGCTCTGCCAGCCGGCGATCGCTCGGGCGCAAGGGTCGAGCAGCACCTTGGACGGATTAAAGCCATGGCCACCCGGCTGCAGCGGCCCAAATGCCCGGTAGCCGTAACAGCTGCCCAGGCCCAGACCCTCCACCTCCACATGCCAGTGATCAGCAGAGCGGTGCCGCTGGTCCAGTTCCACCACCCGCGCTGGCTCGCTCGCCTCACCGTCCGCGAACAGCAGCAGCTCGATCCGGGTGGCCAGAGGGGCCACCACCGAAAAGTTGACACCCCGGCTAGTGAGGCTTGCCCCCAGCGGCCAGGGGTGGCCGATGTGAATCCCTTGGTGGTGATTCGGGGGTGGAGCTAGCTCAGGAATGTTGAATTGGACCGTCAAGGGGCCGAGCCTGCTGCGGAGACGCTAGGCGCGAATCTGGTCTGGGGCAGCAGGAAGTTGCCTGCGGTGCCCGTCTCCGGACGGATCGCGCTCCACCCCTTGCCCTGTTTTTGCCCGCGCCACCTGCTTGAACAAGTTGACCCAGTTGACCCAGTTGACCCAACCCCCCGAATCCGGCCGGCCGCCCCAGCAGGTGCGCCCTGGTCTGTGGCTGTTCGCCCCCAGCCGCGATAGCCAGGGGGGAAGCAGCTGGCTGCTGGAGGCCGCTGCTTATGGAGGTGGCGGAGATCTGCTGGTGGATTGTCCGGGATTCACTGAGGCAAATTTGGCCATGTTGCGCCAGCGCACTGAGCTGGTGGGGCCAGGCAGGCTTGTGCTCACTAGCCGCGAGGGCCACGGCCGCTGCCGGCGCTGGCAGGAGGCCCTGGGCTGGTCTGTGCTGGTGCAGGAGCAGGAGGCCTACCTGCTGCCGGGTGTGCAGGGGTGCACCAGCTTTGGCGAGCAGCTGACCCTGGCGCCTGGGGTCCAATTGCTCTGGACCCCAGGGCCGACGCCGGGCTCCTGCGTGCTGCTGGTGCGTGCTGGAGCAGTCGATGGCCTGTTTTGTGGGCGCTTGCTCTTACCAACCGGACCAGCTGCGCTGGCGCCCTTGCGCACGGCGCGCACCTTCCATTGGCCCCGCCAGCTGGCCAGTTTGGAGCGGCTGCGCAGCTGGTTGCCGGCCGGCTCTCCCGACTGGATCGCCAGTGGTGGTGGGCTTGGTGCCCTACGCGGCGACAAACTCGTCAATGGGGGTGCGCAGCTGCTGGCTGGGCTCGTCTTTTGAGCCATTTGGAGACTCCCTGGCCCCCCCATGTGGGGAAATTGTCACGAAAACCGTTGCGCCGGAGCACTTCTGTGTTGCAGCAGCGGCCAGAGCCCCATACCATTAGCGCGCTCATCTCAGGGCCGGTCGGGGTTTTCCGACTCGCCACCTTTCGTCGCAACACGACCGCCACCCCCGAGGCTTCCTATTCCCATGAACAAAGCTGATCTCGTCAACCTCGTTGCCGCCCGCACCGAGCTCACCAAGACCGACGTCTCCCAAGTCGTCGACGCCGCCATCGAAACCATCATCGACTCGGTCGTAGAAGGCAAGAAGGTGTCAATCCTGGGCTTCGGCTCCTTCGAGCCCCGTGAGCGCTCTGCCCGCCAGGGTCTGAACCCCAAGACCGGCGAGAAGATCAAGATCCCCGCCAAGCGGGTGCCTGCCTTCACCGCCGGCAAGATGTTCAAAGACCGCGTCCAGGGCTGATCTGGTTGCAGGTAATTCCTGCCACGGCGGCCCCTAGGGGCCGCTTTTTTTGTGCCCACGGCAGAGTGGCCCCTTGAGAGATGCCTCCCCCCTGCTGGCTGCTGCGCCGCTGCCATCCCACCTGCAGGCCCTGGTTGAGGCCGGTCTGGCCCAGCGCCAGCTGGGGTATCGCGGCCGTTTCGCCCCATCCCCCACCGGCGCTCTGCACCGCGGCAACCTGCGCACGGCCCTGCTGAGTTGGTTGCACGCCCGGCTGCGGGGGGGCGCCTGGTTGCTGCGCCTCGACGACCTCGACACGCCCCGCAATCGGGCCGGTGCTGAGACTTCGATCCTGACTGATCTGGACTGGCTGGGCCTCAATTGGGACGGCCCGGTGCTGCGTCAGAGCGAGCGGCGCGGGCTCTACGCCACGGCCCTGTCAGCCCTGCGGCGCCATGGCTTGCTCTATCCCTGCCGCTGCAGTCGCCGCCTGCTCGCCGATATCTCTGCGCCCCACGGTGCTGCTGCTGTGTATCCGGGCACCTGCCGGGCAGCCAGTGGCGGCTGGGGGCCGGTGCAGGGGCGACTGCCCAGCTGGCGCTTGCGGCTGGAGCCCGGGAGCCTGCATTGGCTGGAGAGCTATGGCGCTCCTGGGGAGCTCGATGGGCCAGCGGCTGTTGGTGATGTGGTGTTGCGCCGGGCTGATGGTTACCTCGCGTACCACCTGGCCACAGCGGTGGATGAGCTGGTTTTGGGAATTAGCGATGTGTTGCGCGGTGACGATCTCTGGGGAGCCACGGGTGCCCAGGTGGCAGTGATGGCGGCCCTGGGCGCGCCCCCGCCCCGCTACGGCCATGTGCCGCTCTGGTGCGATGGCAGCGGGCGGAGGCTCAGCAAGCGAGAGGGCGCCGAGGGGCTAGCGGGCTACCACCAGCTCGGCATGGACGCAGCGGAAGTGGTGGGCCAGCTAGCTGCCAGTGCGGCTTTGGTGCCAGCTGGCAGCCGCCTTTCAGCCGCTGAATTACTGCAGCAACTCAGCTCAGAGCGGCTGGACCAAGTGCTCCGGGGCGCCCAGGCTTAAGGAAGGTTTCGGGATCAAGTGGGGAAAAGCAGATCACACTGGTGGATAGCTCTAAGTCCTCGAATGGGGACATTTCGATGACCTACTCCGATGGGCCCCTGCAGCGGGCAAGCCACGAAAATCCCTGCCGCTGTCAGCAATGCGGAGGCAGCGGCATGCTGCGGCTGGACGATCAGCGCTACCGCACCTGCCTTGATTGCTTAGGGCAGGGCAAGGTGCTGCAGGCAATTGGTGCTACCACCGTCGCCGCCATTCTCAAAGGACGGGCTGGGCTTCAGGTCAGCCTTTCTGCTTCTTCTTCCGCCAAATGAAGAAGGCTGCGGTAGCCACCACCACGGCTAGGGGCGCCGCAGTTAACAGCAGCAAAATCACGGCAGTCCAGTCCGTGTACATCGCTCAGAGGCCAAACCGGAGCCATCATCCCAGTAAGCCGTTCTGGTTGACGATCCCCATGGCACGGATATTTCCCATGGCTCTGATATTTCGATCAGCCCTTGCAGTGGGGGTCATCAGCACTGGTTTGCTCGCGGGTCAGCCAGGCCGGGCTGGGGTGGAGTTTGACAACTGCCAGCCCACCGCCGATGGCGGCATCAGCTGCGACACCCGTCCCACCGGCAATACCCAGATGGATGACGAGGCGGCCCGCTATGGACTCTTTAACGACGCCAGCCCCGGCTGGAGCGAGTTTGATCCCGATCAGGGTTTTGAGGACGACCTCGGTGGCAACGACACCTGATCGCCCCGGCTGCCATGGCCTGGCTGCCTCGCTGATCGAACGCCTGCATGCTGTGCAGCAGCTGGCGGTTGCCATGCAGCGACCCCTTAGCGATGTGATGGGGGTGGCCAGTTTTTATCACCTGTTTCGGCTTGTTCCTCCGCCATTGCACCGCTGTGTGGTGTGTCGTGGCACCGCCTGCTTTGTGCGGGGGGCGGAGCGGCTGGAGGCGGGCCTGCGGCAAAGCTTGGTGGCCCAGCACGGGGTGGAGCGAGGCACCGCTGGCCGAGGGCGCCGAAATTCCTGAGTCCCTACTCAACCGGCTGCAGGCCGAATCCGCTGCTTTGACCCCTGCCTCTCCTGCTCCACCCACGCGGCGGGCCAGACGCCGCTGCGTATTGAGCTGGTGGTCTCCACCGGCCGGCCAGATGGATCCATTGAGGCGCTTGGCGCGTTGCCTGCGAACGTGCGAGCGGCTGGTTATATCCCTTACGGGTTCCTGCTAATCAAGGTGGCCCTGATGATCGCCAACGGCGGCTATCGGGGCGTGCAGGCCGCCTTGAGCTTCGGGGTGCCCCTTAGTGACGGCCGGTGCCGGCGAGGACAAGCCGGAGGTATGTGCTCGTCTCCGACGCACCGGAGCTTCCTTGGATCTCGGCACGGCTCACCCCCAGCCCACCGCTATTCGTGCTGCGGTGCAGGAGGTGCTCACCGACCCGTCCTATCGGGCCGCAGCCCAGGCGCTGGCGGCGCAAATGGTCGCTGCTGGAGGGGCTGCGGAAGCTGCTCGCAGGATTAACTAGGTCCTGGCTAAGCAACGCCTTGCTGCGGATCAGGTCATCGCCGCCAACAATTAGGAGCTCGCCTCCCCCCTCTTTTGGTTTGCCATGGAGCAGCACCTCCTGCAGCCTGCCTGCTCCTCCTCCAGGCCCATGCTTTTGAGCACGGCAACACTCTGTCGGTTGAGATCCAGGCAGCCCTGCCTCGTGCCCAGGCGCTCATGCAGGGCTGGCTGAGGCGCCATGCATGAGCTGAGCCCCATACCTGCGCTCTTTGGAGTGGAAGTGGCTCCTTAATTTGTTTTCTTCAATACGGAAAGATGGCCTGGTGGGCTCAGCTTCCTAAATTTTTTCCTGCTTTATTTGCGCTTTTAGTGTTGTCTGAGGGGTGTTGATTAACGTGCCAGCAGCTGGCCAGGTCTTATGGGGATGAACCGGCGCGATCTCCTGGCGGGCACGGCGTTCAGTGTGGCAACGGCAGCCTGGTCCATGATCGGG
>NZ_JAGQDB010000117.1:0-5578 GCF_024346495.1 Cyanobium sp. A1C-AMD
AAACGTCGTTTTGACTAGGGCCCCAAGTGAGCTGAAGCCTTGCCCAGTTGGCGTTCTTTGCCCCATCGGCCGGCTAAGATAAAATAGGGCAGGTGTAATGCTGATCTTATCAGTGACTTGGAACTTATACCAACCTTCCAATGCATAATTACCATCTTCTGGGTTTACACCGCCAGTCATTGATGTAGCAAAGACAGCCTGTCCGACTGCAAAGCCAAAGTCATTGCCTTTGGCGAACACATCAGTCCACTGCAGTCCCACCATCCAGGATTGGCTGACGCTGGGCCTACCAACCGTTTGTACTCCATAGGTTGTGGTGTTGATCCCCCAGCCCAGACTCACGGAAGGTATCCAGCCACTTTCGAGTGGCTGCCAAAATGCACTTACGCCGAAGGCATTGGTTTCAGCACCAACTTTTTCCCCGTGGTCAATGGAGCTATGAACAGTTGGAGTGGTGCCTGGTACAAACTGGGTGAGCGGTTGCACATAGGACCATATCGCAGCCAGGCCCCATTGTTCTTGTTGATAACCGACTTGCACACTAGCGGTGCCACCAGACTCAGACGTGAAGAGCCCATTTGTTGAATCCGAGCCAAGGGCTGAAACATAGTTTGCACTTACGCTCAAGCCATTGTTTTGCCACCACAGGCCAGCTCCGGCGCCAAGATTCTTGCTATAGGCAGCTGGAGCACCATTAACGGTAAAGAGGTTTAAGATGGTGTCAGCAGGGTATACGCTGGGCCAAAGAGCCAGCATGTCTTCCTGCCCCACACGGGCCCCCACCGTGGCTGTGAATTGTTTGCCAATGGGGAATTGGTAAAACAGCTTGTCGATGGCGACAATATTTGGGCCAGCATCCTCTTCAAAGGCAACCTCTAATTCGGCGGAATTACCAATGCCGTGGGGCTCTCCACCAAAGGCACTTCTGCCAAAATTGCCAGCACGAAGATTAGTACGAAGTAAGTCTTTTCCGGTGAAGCTTGTATCTAAAGTCAGCTGAAGATCGTAGTTAAATGTGACATTCTCGGCGACCCCCGTGACCGGAGCTCCGGTGCGTCGGCTCACCGTATTTGCCGCCGAATTGTATGCACTACCGTCGTATCCCACTCCCCCTACGACAAACGTCGCAAGCCCCGAAAGCTTGGTGGTAGTGGAGAACTGCTGGGCTTCCAATGTGCCCACCTTGGCCTCGAGGCCATCGACGCGGCCCTTGAGCACGGCGAGTTCTTTTTTGAACTCATCCATCAGCCGTTGCAGCTCGTCGGTCACCTCGGTGACGCGATCGAGGCAGGCATTCAGTAGAGCAGCCGCTTCATAGCGGGTCATCGCCTGCCCGCCCTTGTAGGTGCCGTTGGGGTAGCCCGCCACACATCCGTATGTCTCCACTAGGTTGCTAAGTGCCTGGTAGGCCCAGTCGGTAGGCCTTACGTCGGAGAACTGGTTGACACTGGTGACCTGATTGCGAGAGCGCCAGGCCTTGAGCTCGTCAATTTCTTGCTGCTCCATGTAGCCGTTGATGGAATCACGACTATTCAGAGAGGCCAGCTCATTGGCCGATGCGGGTGCAAGGGCAGCAAAGGGCAGCAAGGGCGTAGCGGCCAGTAGCAATGGCGAGCAAGCGAAACGAAATGAAGACATTTAATAGTAGAAATTGGGAGATTGAGGATTGAGCCAACCCAAACAACGGCGTTGAATCAAAACCAAGATGCCGCCGCCATAATCCCGAAATCAGGAGGCAGCGTCAACCATGCCTCAACACTCTTTTGACCGTGACCCACTGGAGAGTTGTGTCAGCATTTCGTGACTCCGCTTGGTTTGCGCGTTTCCTGTCTCTGCTGTGGTGGATTGATAGCCAGGCAGGTAGTCCCTGATGCGTTGCTCCATCGCCTGCTGGCTAAGGCCATTGGGCCTGAGATTTTGTTTGTATGTGCCGCTGGCTAGTCTTTTTAGGCGTGACTTGCAATTCAGCCCGGGTTGCTAGTGCATAGGAATGGCATCGTCATAGGGCCCCCCCAGCCCCATTTGATGTACCAGCAGAGGTGGCCATGGAATTCGGTGCCAGGTGTGGCGCGGCGACGGGACCGATCCCAGCGGAGGTCCGACGTCAGGAGTGCCTCAAACTGGAGAGAACCTGCGCAAGCTCTCCTTGCGGAACTGACCGTTCAGCTGCTGGCTATACCGGATCAATGGCGCCAATGGCGATAGCACTGCTATCAGTGCTGTTATGCAGCCATGCCTGATCTATTGGTGTGCGGCGTCGATGACGACCTGGTCCAGGCGCTCAAGAAGCGTGCTGGTGCCCATGGCCGCAGCCAGGAAGCGGAACTGCGGGCCATCCTTGCCGCTGCTCTGCTGACCCCACCGCGGCGGAATCTGGCTCAATTACTGGCTGCCATGCCGGAAGTCGGTGTGGACGCCGATTTCCAGCGCCGTGACGATCAACGTGCGGCGGCTGATGTTTTTGATTGACACCAACGTGATCAGCGAGGCCCGTAAGGGCCGCCGCGCTGATGCGGGTGTGCAGGACTTCTGGGCTGCTGCAGCCCGCGACAACACCCCGCTGTTTCTAGCCGCCATCACCATTGGTGAGCTGCGCCGCGGAGTGGAGTTCATTCGCCACCGGGGGGATCAACCGCAAGCCAAGCTGCTGGAGCAGTGGCTAGCTGAGTCGTCGCAGACCTACGGCGATCGGGTGCTGGACCTTGATGGCGATGCGGCCCAGATCTGGGGGCGACTGCGGGTGCCCAATCCTCACAACGCCATCGACAAACAGATCGCTGCCATCGCCCTGCTGCACGACCTCACCGTGGTGACGCCCAACGTCGATGACTTAGCTGGCTGCGGGGTGCGGCTGCTTAATCCCTTCAGCCGGCGCCGTGATGCACCCCCCAGTAACCCCAGCAAAAGGTTCGGGGTGGATTCAAAGCCGCCTGGCAGCTCCCTAGGCCTTAGCTCAACGGCCTGATCTGCATGATCGCCGCGCGCAGCTCGAACTGATTGTGGCTGGGCCGGAGGGGAATTTGTATCGGCTCCACTCTGCCCCCGGGCAGGGCCAGAGCCGCTGGACCTCAATGCCTGGCTTGGGGTGGTGATGCATCGCAGGCATCCAAGCTGGTAACGGTCTTAATTTGGGGTGCCTTCCGGACCGATCCCCTTCTTGGCGCAGGACATCCTGATCATCCTGCTGTTGATCGTGGCCAACGGTCTGTTCTCCGGCGCTGAGATCGCAATCATTTCGGCACGCCGTTATCGGCTGGAACAACTCTCCGAGAAGGGAGACCGCTCAGCCCGGGTGGCGCTGAGACTGGCCGAGTCGCCGAATCAGTTTCTGTCCACGGTTCAGATCGGCATCACCCTGATCGGCATCCTCACCGGTGCGGTCGGTGGTGCCACCGTTACTCGCCAGCTCGATTCCCTGCTGGAACGCCTGCCTGTGCTGGCGCCTTACAGCGAAGGGCTGAGCTTTGCGCTGGTGGTGGCCGTGATCACCTACCTGTCGGTTGTGATCGGCGAGCTGGTGCCCAAGCGCCTGGCCCTGGCCAGTCCCGAGCGTCTGGCCTGCGCCATGGCACCCAGCATGCGCTGGCTGTCGCGGGCCAGCGGTCCGGTTGTTCATCTGCTCAGCAATTCGACCGAAGCCCTGATGAAGTTGCTGGGGGTTTCCACCACCAGCGAACCTGATATCACCGAGGACGAGATCAAGGCGATAATTCGTCAGGGCGCTGATTCGGGCGTGTTCGAAGAGGTCGAGCACGACATGGTTCAGCGCGTTCTGCGCCTTGGTGATCGCACCATCAAGACGTTGATGACCCCTCGCACTGACATCTGCTGGCTCGATGTCGAGGAGTCGCTGGAAACGAGCCTGCAGGAAATCCTCGAGAGCACCCATTCCCGTTTTCCGGTGGCCAGGGGCACTCTCGATGACTGCTTGGGGGTGGTGCGGGTCCGCAATTTGTTGTCGGCAAAGATCACCGGCCAGTCGATCAACCTCGAAGAACTGATGCAGCCGCCACTGTTCATGGCCGAAAGCACCCGGGCTCTATCGGTCCTCGAGCAATTCAAGCGCACTGGTATTCACATTGCCCTGGTCACCGATGAGTTCGGCGGGATCGAGGGTCTTGTCACTCTCAATGACCTTATGGAGGGCATTGTTGGCGACCTGCCCTCGGTTGAAGATAGAGACGGACCCATGGTGGTGACCCGCGAAGACGGATCGTTGCTTGTCGACGGCGGCCTGGATCTCGACGCTTTTGCTGAGCTGATCGACCAGGACATCTTCCGCATTGATCAGAAGGGCCGATATCACACCCTGGCCGGGTTTGTGATGCATGTGCTCGAGCGCATCCCCCGCGAAGCCGACCATTTCGAGTGGCAGGGCTACCGCTTCGAGGTGGTGGATATGGATGACAAGCGGGTCGACAAGCTGCTGGTCTCGCCCATCAACAGGGATACCCCCAGGGTGATTTCCCCTTCTCCATAGGCTGCTCACTCCAGGTGATGCACCGCATGCACCACCACGCCAAAGAGGCCTGAGCGATCAAAGACCTCCAGGTCCAAAGGAATTGCTGCCTCTCCTGGCCGCACCGGTTCAAGCAACCACTGCTCCCCCTGACGCAAGAGCGGCCGCATCAAGAAGCTGCCCTGGTGGGCAACGACGACGACATGGCCTGAGCAGGGTTCCACACTGCGGTCGATCACCATCAGATCGCCGTCGTTGATCCCGTGCTGGCGCATGCCATTGCCGCTGGCCCACATGTAGAAGGTGCAGACCGGGTTGGGAATCAGGGCGGCCTGGAGATCCAAGCCCTCACCCAATGAACCCAAGCAGAAGGGCACAGGCTCGCCAATAGGCAGGTCAGCCAACATCAAACCAGTGGAAGCAGCAGTACGGCTGTTCTACTCCTGGCGAGGTGGTCTGGCTCAGCTGCCTGCTTCTGGCCAGGGAACCAGCTTCATGTCCCCCACCTTGTTCCAGGTTTTGCATTTGGGATCAGCCAGTCGGTAGAGGGCTTTGCCGTCTGGTCCTTTCTTGGTGACGACCAGGACCGGCGCACCAGGCCAGCCGATCCGCCAAAGCTGCTCACCATCGGCCAACACGATCCGATCGCCAGTGGCGGGGTGCTTGAGGTCTGGGGCCATTGCAGCAGGGTAGAAACCCAGGGTTGCTCTACCGGCCACATGCGATCAGGGGGTCACTACCTCTCTGGCATCAGACGCCTGAGCTGTGGTTTCCCTCAGGACACGTGAACAGGTAGATCCACAGACGTGTTGAAGACTTCAAGGCCTGAGCAGCCATGTTTGGCATGGCGCTCAGCCTCTTCTCCGAGGGGTATCCGGTGGAGGCAGGCTTGATGGATGCCCTGGACTCCCTACGCCGATTGGATTTTTACGCTGGTGAGCACCGGCAGCATGCTGCTGATTGTTTGGCTGGTGTTGCGGCCTAAGCCGTGAGCGCAGGAGCTTGATCGTGCTTAAGAGGGAGGTTCCATCCGGGACAGCGCTGCACCGCCCAGCAGCGCCAGCAGCAGCTTGAGGGTGGAATCAAAGCCGCCCTGCAGCTGCTCCAGCGTGCCGGGGC
>NZ_JAGQDB010000118.1:0-5551 GCF_024346495.1 Cyanobium sp. A1C-AMD
CGGCGTAATCATGCTCGTGGCTAGCGGCCGTGATGGTTTTGCCCTCACCGGCAGCAATCCGTTGGCCACCAACGGCTGGGGAGCCCATTCGCCAGGGGGCTACGGCTTCTTTTCAGCCCTGATCATTGAACTGGTTCTTACTTTCATCTTCCTGCTGGTGATCATGGGCTCCACCGACCGCCTCGCCCCGGGCGGTTTTGCCGGCCTGCCGATCGGCCTTTCCCTCACCCTGATTCACCTTATTAGCATTCCGATCACTAACACCTCCGTGAACCCTGCCCGCAGCACCGCTGTTGCCGCCTGGGTTGGTGGCGATGCCATGGGTCAGTTGTGGCTGTTCTGGGTCGCTCCAATCGCCGGTGCCTTGCTGGCTGGCTGGGTATATCGCAATGTATTCAGCGACCAGGCTTCCTGATCTCAATTAAATCTAGGAATTAGATCTAGGGAAGCTGGATTCAGAGAAGGGGCGGAAGCCCCTTCTTTTTGTTTGGCGTTGGGATCGACTCAGAACGCTTGCAAAGCTCCAAGTAGCTGATCAATCTCAGCTTCTGTGCTGGTGATGTGGGTGCAGGCCCGCAGGCAGTGGGGATCGTCAAGGCTGCGCAGCCAGATGCCTTGCTCACCCAGGCGCTTCACCACCATTTCCGGATCTTCCCCGCTGATCTCAAAGCTGACTAGCCCCGCTGGTGGCGGCACCTCCAACAGCGTGCGGGCGCGCGGGTTTGCCTGCAGCCCTTGCCAGAGATAGCCGCTGCGCCGCTTAATCAGGGCCAGGCGCTCTTCGGCGGTGCCTTCCGCCTCCAACAGGTGCAGGGATTGCTCAAGACCAGCGCAAAGGGGTATGCAGGAGGTGGCTACTTCAAAGCGCCGGCTGTCGGTGTGAAATTCGCTCTGGCCGCTGGCTTCGTGGCTGAGACTGCGCCAGCCGATCAAGGTTGGTCTGGCCTCTCGCACCACCCGCTCCGATAGGGCTACTGCTCCCAGTCCTTCGGGGCCACAACACCATTTGTGGCCGGTGCAGCCGTAGATGTCAGCGGCGGCGGCGGCGGCTTCGATGGGGATGGCCCCAAGGGATTGGGCCCCGTCCACCAGCAGCCAGGGATGCTTGGGGTGTGTGCTGAGCTGGCCGGCTACCGCTGCAATCGGCATCACCTGGCCCGTGTTCCAGAGCAGGTGTGAAAGCACAACCAATCGGGTGGCGGGGCTGAGCTGGTGATCCAATCGCTGCAGCACCTGCTTGTTTGTGTCATCGGCAGTGCCGCGCAGATCCGCCACCGGCAAGGTGGTGAGCACAAGCCCTTGGCGGTGAGCTAGTTCGCGGCAGGCAGCCACCACCCCCGGATGCTCGCAGTCGCTGATCAGGAGTTCGTCGCCTGCCTGCCAGGGCAGGCCCCAGAGCGGTAGTACGCAGCCACTGGTTACGTTCTCGCTGAAGGCCAGCCGGTGCGCAGGCACGCCAAACCAGCCAGCCAGGTGCTGACGCAGCTGGCTGGTGGTCTGTTCCACAAAAGGCCACACCGCTCCGGTAAACGGACCCAGCTCCTGGATGCTCCGCCAGGCGGCCGTGATGGCCTCGAGGGATGAGCTCGGCAGGGGCCCCTGGCCGCCGTAGTTGAAGTAGGTCTTGTTGGCTAGTGCTGGTAGCTGGGCGCGGAAATCAGTTGGCATCAGGAGCGTTTATTTGCTCGGATCCTGGCATTGCATTGACGATAGGTCGATTGATCCGTGAGGATCTAGTTAGTTCAATCTATGAATTGTTGGCAATGCCAATTCCAGATCTGTCAGTGCTCGTGGTCTCCACGATTGTTCCCTTTGTTTTGAAGTTGGTGGGGGCAGTAGCCCTCTGGATCGCTGGTGGCTGGCTGATTCAGCTGGCTATGCGCATTATGCGCAAAAGTTTGCGTCATGGCAGCCTGGATGTGACGGTTGTTGGCTATCTGATCAATATCCTCGCTGCGGTTTTGCGAGTGATTCTGGTGGTAGCGATACTCGGCTTCTTTGGTATTCAGACAGCCAGCTTTGCTGCCCTGCTTGCGGGTGCCGGCGTAGCCATCGGGGCTGCCTGGAGTGGCATGCTCGGCAACTTCGCGGCTGGTGTGTTTCTGCAGATTTTTCGCCCTTTCAGTGTTGGTGACTTCATTACAGCTGCTGGCATCACCGGCACTGTGGAGGAAATCGGCATGTTTGTCACTTCGCTTCTGGCCCCAGACAACGTGCGCAATATCGTGCCGAATGGCAAGTTGTTCGGCGACACCATCCAGAACTATTCGGTCCATGGTTACCGTCGCGTTGAGCTAGTGGCCCAGCTTGATAATTCCGCTGATGTAGGCCGTGCCATTGCCCTGCTTAAAGAAGGCATCAAGCAGGTGCCTAATCAGTTTGCTGGCATGGAGGCAGACGTCGAGGTGCTCGAGTTCAGTGAGCGTGGTCCCCGGTTGGCGGTGCGTCCCTACACCCACACCAGCAACTACTGGCAGGTGTATTTCGACACCAATCGAATGATCATCGACGTGCTCGGTGCCAATGGCTTCCCCGTGCCCAGAATTCCGCTGGCGATGGGCGCTAACTAGAGCACCTGGCCAACCATTACGGCGGCGATTGCAGAAAAAAGCGTGATGCCCAAGGCGGTGAGTGGGTTCTGGCCCTGAGCCACCGCCACGGTAGTCACGATCCCTGCCCCAAGACAGGCAACCGCCAGTTGGTTAAGCACTTCAGGGCGGCTGTTTGGGGTGGGGCTCACGGATGCTCGGGCGGCTTGGGCCAGAACGTAGAGGTGAATTCCTTTTGATTCCCGGCCTAACGCCAAGCTTGTTACCTGACGTCGGAGTTCGTTACGCCTCGACATCAACCTCAGCTTTCCCTAGCCGCGGGAAGCGGGCCTGGCCCGGCCGCCGCTGGCCCAGGCCTGCAGCGCCTCCAGCTGCTCCCGGGCGGTGCGCGAAAGGGGCACCACCTGGCTAGCGGCAGCGATGAGGTCGGCTTCGCCGAATTCCCGCTGCTCGGCGAAGGCCAGGTGCATGGCCTCGATAACGGTCTGCTCTAGTTCGGCGCCCGAGAATCCTGCGGTGCGATCCACCAGCACTTCCAGGGTGATGCTGTGCTTTGGCCGGCGGCGTCGCAGCTGCAGATCGAGAATGGAGCGGCGCTCGTCAGCGCTGGGGAGATCCAGCAGGAAAATCTCGTCGAAGCGCCCCTTGCGCAGCAGTTCGCCTGGCAACTTGTCGACGCCATTGGCAGTGGCCACCACAAACACGGCGCTGGTTTTCTCTGCCATCCAGGTGAGCACCGTGCCCAGCACGCGCTGGCTGGTGCCCCCGTCGCTGCGGGAATCGCCCCCAAAGCCTTTGTCGATCTCATCGATCCAGAGCACGCAGGGCGCCATCGCCTCCGCTCGCTGGATCATGTCGCGGGTGCGGGCCTCTGAAGCCCCCACCAAGCCGGCGAATAGCCGGCCCACATCCAGGCGCAGCAAGGGCATGCTCCAGCTGTGGGCTATTGCCTTGGCGGTGAGCGATTTGCCGGTGCCCTGGGGGCCCACCAGCAGCACGCCCCGGGGTAGGGGCAGGCCGTAGCGCATGGCTTCTTCGCTGAAGGCCATGTGGCGCTGCTCTAGCCAGTGCTTGAGGGCGTCGAGTCCACCGATATCTGCGGGGCTGGCCTCGCTCGGGCAGTACTCCAGCAGTTCGCTCTTGGCGATCGCCTGACGTTTCTCCTCCAGCACCTCGGCTAAATCCGCCTCCCCGAGTTGGCCGCGCCGCGCCAGGGCCCGGGCAGCTAGCTGGCGCACCCGCTGCTCGCTGAGGCCGTGGCAGGCGGCGGTTAGCTGTTCGCACACGGCCGGTGCCATCGGGTAGCCACTGGCGCCAGCAATCGTGCTGAGCAGTTGACGGATCTCTTCGGCATCAGGCAGGGGTAGATCCAGCAGGGTGATGCTGTCTTCCAGTTCCCGGGGAATGGCCCAGTCGGGGGCGGTGATCACCAGGGTGCGGGGTGCCTGGCGCAGGCTCGAGGCCAGGTTGCGCAGCCGGCGGCAGACACCGGCGTCTTCGCAGTAGCGGTGAAAATCGCGCAGCACCAGCAGGGCCCCCTGCTCGGGCGGCAGGGGATCGAGGCAGGCCAGGGCCGCCATCGGGTTGCGGGTGGCCTCGCCACTGCGGTTTGGGGCACCGCTCAACCCATCAATGAAGTCCCAGCGCAGCAGGGTGCGGCCGCCCAGTCGTTGGGCGGCTTGTTCCAGCAGGCCATCAACCCGTTCCTCCTCGAGGCTGCGGATCCACAGAATCGGCGTGCGGGCCCGGATCAGTAGATCGAGTTGGTCGGCCCAGCTGTCGGTCACGGAGGGAGGCTCAGGGGTTCAGGCCCTGCAGGGCGCTCCAGCGGGAATCGATGCCGGCGCCGTCGCTGCTCCAAGTGGCCGGACCGGGGCAGTCCTTGCCGCAGTGGTTAACGATGGGTAGCAGCAGGCTTAGTTGCTCAAATACCCAGTGTTCTGGATCGAAATTGCCCCTGGGATCGAGCTGCTCCATCAGGCCGCTGTCGTCAGCCTCGCCCTCCATTGCCATCGGGTCGGATGGGATTGGGGCGGGTTCGCCGATCCAAAGCAATTCTTGGTTGCTGGCGCGCAGGGGGTGGTTGAAGTGCTGCAGGCAGCGGTCACAGCAGAGGGTGACGATCGTTTCTGCTTTGCCTACCACCTCCAGCACGTTGCCCCGGTGGCTGGCGTGCAGTTGGCCGCGCACCGGGGTGAGGCTGGCTAAACCCTCAATGGTTTGGTCGATTTGCCAATGGCGCCCAGCTTCCAGGTGCCGCAGATCTGAAAGGGGAACCGGCCGAAGCGGCTCCCCGACAATCTGATCAGAGTGCTCTGGCTGGGGTGAATTGGACACGGGTCACTTCTTGCCCTTGGGTTCGAAGGGCAGGCGACCGCCACTGGCAGTCACAGTCACGGTTTGCTGCGCCATTTGCTGGTCCAGGATCGCCTGCAGGTTGTCGGGCAAGGCTTCGCGGCTGAGCAGGAAGGTCTGCAGGGCCTGGAAGATGTTGGCCACCACCATGTAGAGCAGCACCCCAGCCGGCAGGGGGAAGAACAGGAACATGCCGGTGATCATCACCGGGGTGATCTTGTTGGCGGTGGACTGCTGAGGATTGGCGGGCATGCCCATGCCAGAAAGGATCTGGGAGGCAAACAGGCTGGCGCCGAAACCTGCCACCAAGATGGCAATGTCCCAGTTCACGGCGCCATCGGTCATAAAGCCCACCTGGCCGAGAGCCTTGATGAACAGGAAGCCGCTGCGAGCTGCCAGGCCGGGGATCTTGGCCTCAACTGTGGCGTCGCCGGTGCCTAGGGCAGTGATCGTGCCATCAGCTGCCACGCTGACGACGCCTTCTCCTTTGGTCACGCTCCAGGCGGGCGTGTAGGCGTCGCCATGGTCAATGCCCTGCAGCACCGAAGCAAAGCTCGAGCCGTCTTTGGTGTGCAGCTTCACCTGGGCCGAATCACCCACTCCCAGCTTGGTGCCGCCTTCGAGGCTGGCGATCACCGGCACGTGGG
>NZ_JAGQDB010000119.1:0-5499 GCF_024346495.1 Cyanobium sp. A1C-AMD
GGCTGGATCCGCCTGATCAGGAACAACTGCTCAAGCACACCTACATATTTGGCGGCAGTCTTGTGATCCAGCAGCAGTTGGCCGGCAAGCGGATTCAAATTGGTGAGTTGACCTGCCATCTGCGCCAACGCCCGCAGCAGCCGTGGCATCTGCTCCAGCTTCTCAATGCTGGCGATGTCGCGCACATCACGGCTGAGCAGGGCGGCGGCGTACTGACGCAGCCAGGCTTCACGCCGGCGAACTGTGCTGCGGGCGACGGCCTCGGGGTAGCCGCCACGCAGCACCCGCTCCACCAGCGCCTCCCCAGTTTCGATGGCTCGGTTTCCGCTGGGAAGCCTTGGGATGTCTCCAGAGAAGACACACTCCAGCCATTGGCCTGCAGCACTGTCCAACTCGCAACCCGCCAGCGGCAACAGCGTCAGCACTTCCATGCGTCCGGCCAGGGAGTCGGCCACCGACGGCAACAGGCGGAGATCGGCGGAACCGGTGAGCAGAAATCGGCCCGGCCTGCGGTCGTTGTCAACCGATTGCTTGATTGCCAGTAGAAGCTCGGGAGCCCGCTGCACCTCATCGATCACAGCCCGATCCAGGCTGCGCACCAGCCCGGTGGGATCCTCGCGGGCAGAGGCCAGGGTGGCCGCATCATCGAGGCTCAGCATCCGGAACCCTCGATCGCCATACGTGGCGGCCAACGTGCTTTTGCCTGCCTGCCGGGGGCCGTTCAGCAGCACCACGGGCGTGTCCGCCAGCGCTTCCTGAATGAGCGGGGCCAACCGCCGTTCTACTAAGCCCATCGCCACGTGGTCACCACCCGACCAGACTGGAGCAGGCTAGCGTCCAAATTGGAATTGGACCCCGTCCAAATTGGAATAAAGTGCCGTCCAAATTGGAACAAAGGAGCTTTGAGGTGGCATTGCTCTCAGCACTGGAAACGTGGTGACGGCCTCTGCTTTGCCCCCAGAGCGCACGCCTGACACAGCTCAGCGCTGTTGCCTGAAGCCAACGCCAAACGAAACTATGGTGCCCCAAGGCATCACCACTTGCTCCTGCCTGATGGCTCACCCCAGCTCGATCGTGCAGCAGCCTCCGGCGGCGGTGCAGCAGGAGCTCGTCCGCCTGGGGCGCGATATCCGCACGGCTCGGCTGCGCCGCAATTGGCGATTGGAAGACTTGGCCGCCCGCTTGGGGGTGAGCCGCTTCACGGTGGCGGATGTGGAGAAGGGCAAGCCGGGCACCAGCGCAGCTGCCTATCTCGGAGCCCTATGGGCCCTGGGGCTGCTGGAGCAGCTCAGCCCTGTGGCTGATCCCGATCACGACAGCGTCGGCAAGACCCTGGAGGCCGCCCGGGCACCCCGGGTGGCTCGACCGACCGTCCTGCTCGATGACGACTTCTGAGGGCAGTAACCATGGCCGCCGCTGATCAGAAGTGCTTTGTCTATGTGATGCTGCCAGGGCAGAGCCGCTTTGTCACGGATATGCGCCGTTGTGAACAGCCTGTGGCGCCGCTCTTACCGGCAGGCGGGAGTGAGCGAACAGGACTGGGAGCGATTGGCGGGAGCGTTTGTTTACGAGGGGCTGCTGAAGTAAAGAGCCATAAGCTGCTGGATTCAACACTCAATTCAAGATTCGACTGAGCGTCGTTCGCACGTTGCTCACCACGCATTCCGACTGTTTCGGTTGTGATGGTCTGATCCAGTCTGGCTCAAGCAACACTATGGACTATGTCGCCTATCTGACTCCTGCTGCGATGGAGATTCGTCAGCTCGTGCAGCAGAAGATTAGAATCATTGAGAACAGCTCGATTTGCAAGAAAACAACTTACTTTGGCTACATCGATACGCGTAAACGTGAGTTGTCGATCTGCACAGCGCGGATTATTGCTTTTGGAGATGCGGCGCGTCATATCAATGAAACGCTTCTGCATGAATCCGTTCATGTAGCCCAGGCCTGTAAGACAGGCTTCCGGGGGATGCGCGCTTTTGGCATCAACTCTTCTGCCCTAGTGCTCACCGCCTCACGCGAGCAAGATCTCAAAACGTTTGATCGGGTATACCGCAATAACAAAGCACTTGAGCGAGAGGCCTTCTGGATGGAGGACAAGCCAAACGAGGTGCTCTACGTGGTCAACAAATACTGCTTTTAGGAGCAGGGAGTTTTGTGGTGGTGGATCAGGGCTTCTGCCCATACAGATCCACTACCTCTTGGGCCTGCTGCAACTGTTTCTGCCGCAGTGCGATGGGTTGCTCGATGCGGATGCCAGCGCCCCAGCGGAACAGCCAGTTGTGCAGGTCCCAGTCATGCTCAACGGTCCAATGGGGCAGGCGGAATTCCACGGGATAGGGATGGCTATCACCGACTTGATTGGGGGTGAGAATGCATCTTGTATTCGGATCCTTGCTGTCATCGCCCTGGATCGCTTTGGAGAAGGCGATGTGCTCCAGCGGATAGCGCCGTGGTGTTTCCTTGATCAGATTGAACACCCAGGGCATGCAGGAAAAACGCAGCACCTGGTAGGGCGACTTGACACTGCGGCCCAGCAAAGGCCCCATCACGGCCAGTTGATCCTCGATGGACTCGCCGAAATAGACACCACCGCAGACGTCCATCAGACGCTCCAGTCGCTCCAGGGCATGGGCGTGCTCCTGCTCGCTGCTGCGGCGGACGTTGCCATCCTCTTTTGTTAGAACAAGCCGATCGAGGCGCAGTACGCGGATCAGGCCGAGGTCGTCGTTGCGGCGGATCGGGGAGGTTTCAAAGGCCAGATACCAGCTGATGTTGTGGAAAATCAGCTGCAGGGGCCAGGCACGAAAACTGCCGTCATCGCCTCGTTTCCGCCGCTGTTCATCCACCACGTCAGGGGTATGGCGCAACCACACCCGGCGGCGGTCGCGGATCGCCCGCTCCACCCGGGGAGACAGCTCCAGGCTGGATAGGGTGCCAGGCTTCTCTTCCGTGTATGAACGGTGCGCCAGGGCGCGCCGAGGCTGGCGTAGCCGGTCGGGGTTGCCATCAGCGCTGAGGATGCCAGCGCGTTGGAGCCGCTCCTCAAGGGTGAGCAGCAGGGGCTTCTGCGATTGATCACTGAGACGATCCTGAGAAGCCTTGAGCTGGGCGTGCAGCAGTTGGTCGGCCGACAGCAGCGCCGTGCCGATCGCGTAACCCTGGCGGCGACTGTGGGGGCGACCCTTGCCCTTCACGGTGGGCAGGAAGCCGTAGGGGGTGAGAACGTGCTCGATGTCGTAGCGCAGAGCCGCTTCCTGGTCGGGGCGGTAGCTCCCCTCGATCTCCTGGAGGTTGTCGATCAGATGGCGGTAGAAGGGGCCGAATTCCGTGCTGGCCCTCTTGGCCCGCTTTGGCCGGGGCGAAGTAGGAGCGGATGGCTCCGGCTCCGATGGTTCCCGATCTGATGAGGCTTCTGGGGCATCGAATGGAAACTTGAGCACATGGCGCAGCAGGGTGAACACCCGCCGGAACACCTCCTGGCTCGCCAGAGCGGGCTGGCCGCCGTTGACGCTGCTCCCGTCCGGGGGGCCGCCGCTGCCGAGCTCGATCGGCTGGTCGCTCTGCCAGTCGAGGCCCGTGAAGCCATTGGCCTCCAGCCAGGCCAGGTCGGCGCGGATGGCAATGGCATCGGCGTAGCACTCGCTGTTGCCGCCGTGTACGTCTTTCCAGCTGCCGAGGTAGGCAGCGGCGCGCTCGGCTACATCGCCCTGGGGCGGTGGATTGCAGATCTTGAGCAGCTCGGCCGCCGTGCCGGGATCGCTGTCGTCAAGACCGTTGAAGCTGGTGAGCAGGCGGAGCAGAAACAACAGCCGCTCCAGATCCAGCAGGCGGGAATAGGGATGCAGCTGGGGGGTAACGGCGCGCTGGCGGTTGAGGGCATTGCGGATGCGGCCATCAAGACCTGCCAGGCGCAGCTGCAGGTCGTCGCCAGTGCCCTCGCCGGAGGCTGGGTTGAGCGTTTCCACCACCGCAAAGCCCTCTGCCCGATTCGGCCGAAAGAAGCGGTTGTCGAGGCTGGCGTGGAACTCCTCGATCACCGCCTCGGGCACGGGCCGATCACGCTGCAGGGCCCAGGCTTTGCATTGCTCCAGAGGTGTGGTGAGCCACCAGCCAATCCACTCCACCGGCCGGGGCAGCTGCAACCCCTGGGTGTACATCAGCCGCCAGGGGCGGCGGGCGTGGGTGGCATCAATAATCACGGGCCTGCCGGCAGCGACTGCCTCCTGCAACCGCTGCAGCATTAGGGCCCGTATTTCATCCCAGGGACCCTGCACCGCTGCATCGCCAAATAGTTCAGCGCGAATTGCATCGGTTGAAAGCACCAAAGCCGGCAGCTCACCATCGCCTTGCAGCAGGGGCGCCAGTTCCTGGGCGAGGGTTGTTTTGCCACTGCCAGGCGGACCGATCAGCAGGTGGCAGCGCAGGGTGCTGGTGCTCATCGATCCATCGTGCATCGGCTTTAGTCCTATTGCCACATCCTCCTGCGAAGCACGCTGCCGTCGTTCGCAGGATCTGGGCTCTGATGTAGGTGCCGCCGCCAAAGACTGACGGGATCCAGCGCATATCGACCGTTGTCCAGCCTGCCTCGCAAGCCCTATCGCGTCCCCACCATGCTGCGCGATTTGCAGCTGGTGGATTTTCTGGAGCTCACCGGCAGCACTACCGCTAGCGCTGCGCAGATCGGGGTGTCTCAGCCGAGCGTAAGTCGCCGCTACCGAGCCCTGGCAGCAGATCTGGAGCTGCAGCGCCTTCCCGGGGATCCGATCGGGAAGCGCTACGGCCATACCCCCTGGCTGCAGTTGCTGCGGCAAGGGATCAACAGCCACCGGCTGGCCTGGGGGGTGCTGCGTATTGGCGGCGCCGAGGCAACAACCATGGGCCTGAAGGGCCAATGCGGCGTGGAGTGGGTGACGCTCGGGCGCCGGCAGTGGCAGCACTGGCAGCCGCTGCTGCAACAGGAGCTACTTGATGCGGTGGCACTGCAGGAGCTGCCGCCAGAGGAAGCGGCTATGACGCTGCCCTATCGGCTGCTGCGATGCCCCAACGGCTGGCTCGCCTGCCGCCCCGAGCAGCAGGTGCTGCGGCTAGCCGTCCAGCTCTGCGATCCCTGAACTCGGGCAAGGCAACCTGCTCAGCGTTGCTGCGGAGTCAGAGTGAGCAGGTTGTCAGAACGGTCGTAGCTATAGCTGGCGCGGGTATTTGCTTGCGTCTTGGCTGGTTGCTTTTCCATGGCGTCGTAGTTAGCGCGCATGGCCTTAAGACGCTCCTCATAGCCGGGATGGGTTGACTCGGGCTCGGTAATCGAGCCATCACCGACGGAGCGGTGCATGAACTCAAGCCCTTGCTGGCAGACACGACCGGTGTAACCAGCGCGGCTGAGCATGGTGGCGGCATCACGATCAGCTTCCAGTTCGAACTCGCGAGAGCGTTTCATCTCTCCAAGGTTCTTTTGCTCCTCTGGCTGGCCTTTGAGGTTGTGATTGACGTGATAGCTCT
>NZ_JAGQDB010000012.1:0-39416 GCF_024346495.1 Cyanobium sp. A1C-AMD
GCGCATCCATACGGCCCCATTTCCCCCAGTGCCAGGAAAGTTGACGTCTTTTTATTTAAATCCCCTGGGGGCTGGGGTGCCTGACGGCACAGAAGTAAGCACCACCGGCACGCTTAGAAAATCGCTCGCTTTAACACACCCGATGTGGTGGCTAACCGTTCAGCGATAGACCTCGCGACGATGGCCGACGCGCACCACCAAGATCACAAGTTCGCTGCTCTGCCATTCGTAGACGACGCGGTAGTGGCCCACACGCAAGCGCCGCAGTCCTTCGAATTCACCCTTTAGGGCAGAGCCGGCGGCAGGGGTGTCGCAGAGCAGGTCGATGGCCTCCACCACCCGCACCCGGTCCGCTTTCGGCAGTGCGGCCAGCGACTTCGCCGCAGAACGTTTAATCCGCAGCGAGCAGCGCATCTCGCACCTCAAGCCAGTCGAGCACAGGGTCGGCAGGGTCTTTCAGGGCTGCCACTCCACAGCGCAAATCCTCGATGTCGTCGAGGTAGTACTCAATTGCCTGGCGAATGATGTCGGCTCGGCAGCGGTTGAGCTGCTGTGCCGCCGCATCAAGCTCGGCGCCGAGGGTGTCGGGGAGCCTGGCTGTGACTTGAACCATGGAACTCACCGCGAGATCGCGGAAATGTCAATGACATTATCGTAGGGCTGTAGCCCCCGTTTCAGATGTACCAGTACCTCCAGCAGGCTGCAAACAGCCGTGCAACCTGCTGATCCACGGCCTCACTGAAAGCTGCCTCCAAATGGGCTGGCGCGAGAGCTGGCTCTTGGCAGCAAGCATGTTTATCTGCACGATCAACTGCCTAGGGATTAGCAGGCTTAGTTAGAAAGACGGCCTCGGCGGCAACCGGTCGTCATGGCTTGGTCCAGAGGCAGCGGCCCATCCGCTGCACATGCTCTTCCAACTCGGCGGGCAGCTCATGACGCAGCACCAGATCCACCTGCCAGGGCAGGCAGAGATCATCCACGGCGTTCATCAGCCGCAGACGATCGCTGTGGTTCAGCTGCGGGGCCTCTAGGCAGAGATCAAGATCAGACCCTGGCTGCTCACGCCCCATCGCCCGCGAACCAAACAGCCAGATGCACTGCACCTGCGGCTGTGCTGGGATGTTCATGGTGCTTCCTCCTCAACCCGTTGCTCCAGCCTGCTGCGCAGCTGCTGAAAACAGGGCAAGTAGGTGTATTCAAAGGCCTTGATCAGACCCAGCTGCTCGCGTTCATTCAACGCCGGAGGCTCCAGGAAATCCTCCAGGAGCTCCAGGGCTTTGCGGTAGTTGCTGAAGCGCTGTTGCCAGCGGATGTCTTCTGCCATTAGCTCACAACCAAGGGGTTGCAGGTCATCGGCTGGGGGAACGCGCTTGACCTGGAAACGGTGGTGGCGTTGGCCATGCTATGTCGCTCTAAAACACCCTTAGAGGTTCTGTATAGAGCGTACGGAAGCCTTAACAGTGCTTGGGGGGTCTTGCTCGTGCTCATCGCAGCGCCAACCTCATCAAGCGCCAGCCATAGCTATAGATATTCCTATGGCGTATGAACGCAGAAGGGAAGGGAGCAGAACTCAACCTTCTCGCCTCGGCTAGCCAAAGATCTTACAGCAACAAAGCCCGATCTCGTCTTGTAAATATGTGTCTAATTCACAGGTTAAGACCTATTCTCACCTCCCACCCGTCCCAGTCATCACAGCGGCACTGCTGCAGCAAATCTGCCCGCTCCGGTAGATAAGGTCGGAGTTACGAGTGCTGTTCCATTCCGGTGCAAGCGTTGCAACGACGAGTTTGGTGGGTGGGAACAGCCGTGGCATTGGCTGTTCTGGGCCTGCAACCCTGCCTGGCCAACACCCCAACACCTGCTGCCGCCAGCCGCAGCCGGGTTGTATACGACAGCTACATCCTCGGCCCGGGCGACACCCTGCAGATTGAGCTGGTCGACATCCCCGAGCTCAGCGGCACCGTGTCGATCGGCCCAGATGGCACCCTCTACCTACCCCGCCTGCGCGCCCTCTATGTGGAAGGGCTCACGGTGGAGGAGCTGCGCTACTTCCTCACCGAGCAGTTCAAGCGCTACGTGCGCCAGCCCGAGATCTACATCCGCCCGGTGGGCTTCCGCCCGATCCGCATCTACGTGGGCGGCGAGGTGAAGCGGCCGGGCTACTACACCCTCAGTGGCACCCAGGAGCTGGGCGGTGTGTCCAGCGAAGCAGATGCGGCGATCCGTGCCAGCGGCGGCGATCAGCTCAACAGCAGGCCCGACAGCACTGCCTCGCCAGGTTCGGGCACCAGTAGCTCTGGCGGCGGCGGAATCACTACCTTCGGGGCCCTGTTCCCCACCGTGTTCGACGCGATCCGCACCGCCCAGGGGATAACCCCCTACTCCAACCTGGCCGAGGTGCAGGTGACCCGCCGCCAGCCCGTGAGTGCCGGCGGCGGCAAGATCCGCACCCAGCTCAATTTCCTCAGCCTGATCACCGAGGGCGATGAATCCCAGAACATCCGCCTCTTCGACGGCGACGTGGTGAGCGTGGCCAAGAGCCCCGTGGTGCTGCGCGAGCAGCTGCTTAAGGCAGGGCAAACCAACCTCAGCCCCCAGTTTATCCAGGTTTACGTGAGTGGCCGGGTCAAGACTCCCGGTGGCATCACCCTGCCCCAGGCCTCAGCCCTCAACCAGGCCCTAAACCTCGCTGGCGGCCCCTCCCTGCTGCGCGGCAAGGTGGAATTCATCCGCTTCACCCGAGAAGGTGAACTGGATCGTCGCCTATTCACTTACAACCCCAACGCCGCCAGCGACTCGGCGGCCAATCCGATACTGATGGCCGGCGACATCATTCGAGTTCAGGATTCAGCCCTTTCAGCCAGCATCGACGTGATGAACGAGCTCACCGGCCCCTTCGTGGGGGTGTACTCGGTGTACAGCCTGTTCCGCTGATGAGCCCCTCCCTGCCCCAGCCGGCTCCAGCCGACGACGAGATCGACCTCGGCCAGCTCGCCGCCTCCCTGCGGCGCCGCTGGCGCCTGATCGCCCAGGTAGCCGGCGGCACCCTGCTGCTCTCCGCCGCAGTCACCCTGCTGCAGAAACCGGTATGGGAAGGGGAATTCCAGATCGTGCTGGCCGATCCCGAAAAGAAACAGGGCGGCGCCTCCCAGTTGCTGGCCCAAAATCCGGCCCTGGCTTCCCTGATAGGCACCGGCGGTGGCGGCAAGGACAGTCTCGAAACCGAGGTGAAGATCCTCGAGAGTCCCTCGGTGCTCAAGCCGGTGTTCGACTTCGTCAAAACCAGCAAGCAGCGGGCAGGTGAAAACGTAGATCGGCTGCGCTACGCCGACTGGCTCAAGGACGACCTCGAGATCAAGCTCGAGAAGGGCACCTCCGTGCTCAACCTCGCCTACCGGGACACCGACAAGGCCCTGGTGCTGCCGGTGATCGATCGCATCTCCAAGGCTTACCAGGTTTACTCCGGTCGCGACCGCGAGCGCGGCCTGGTGCGCGGCGTGGCCTACCTCGACCAGCAGATCGAGCTGTACCGCCTCCGGGCCGTGGCCTCCCTGCGCGCTGCCCAGCGGTTCGCCATCGAACAGGACCTCACCGCCCTCAAGGGTGGAGGCAAAGGGGACGAAGAGGTGGTCAATTCCCTCAACATCGAAGCCATTCGGGTGCAGGCCGCCAATGAGATCCGCAATATCAATGAACAACTCAAACAACTGAGATCCCTTGGCAGCGACCCAAACAGCGTCATGTTCCAGGGCCTGCTGATTCCCGAGCTCGCCGCCCAAGGGCTTCCCCAGCGCCTCAACGCGATCGATAACCAGCTGGCTTTCCTGCGCTCAAAATTCACTGAAAGAGAGGATTCGATCAGGAGACTCAAGGAGGAGCGGAGCCTGCTGATCGGCCTGCTTAAAACCAAAGCTTTTGGCTTCCTCGACGCCAAGCGCAGTGCCGCCCAGGCCCGCCTCGCCGCCGCCGATCGCCCCAAAGGCGTGCTGATTCGCTACCGCGAGCTGCTGCGCGTGGCCGCCCGCGATGAGGCCACCCTCAACAAGCTGGAAGACGAGCGCCGGGTGCTGGCCCTCGAGCAGGCCCGCAAACCCGACCCCTGGCAGCTGATCTCCACCCCCACCCTGCTCGACAAGCCCGTTTCCCCCAGCAAGGGCCGCAACCTGGCCCTGGGGCTGCTGGCCGGCCTAGTGCTCGGCTCCGGCGCCGCCCTGGTGGCCGAGCGCCGCAGCGGCCGAGTGTTCGCCACCGACGAGTTCCAGGCCGCCCTGCCCGGGCCCATGCTGGCCCGACTAGATCCCGACGCTCCTGAAAGCTGGGCCGTCACCATGGCCCTGCTGGCCTCAGGCCCCCTGGCCGGGTCGTCCACCGTGGCCCTGATCCCTGTAGCCGACCAAGGCGAGCCTGAGCTGGCCGAGGCCTTGCAGCGGGCGCTCCAGCAGGCCACCCCCGGTGCCCAGGTGCTCTGCACCAGTGATCTGGTGGCGGCCGGCACCTGCCAGGCCCAGCTGCTGGTGGCCCGCCCGGGCGCCATCACCCGCCCCCAGCTCGACGCCCTACGCCAGCAGCTCCAACTCCAGGGCCGGCCCTCCCTGGGCTGGCTGCTGCTCCAGAGCACGGATGCCTAGGCCTCTGGCCAAGCTGCTGCCCGTCGCCGCGGCCCTGCTCAGCCTGGGCTCCAGCAGCTTGGGGGAGCCCTGCTGGGCCCAGCCCCCGTGGCAGCCCCTCGACCCCTCAGGCGCCGGCTCTGGGATGCCTTCCAGCCCCACCGGCTGGAGCCCCGTGCCGCCCGCTACCGATCCTGCCCTGCCCGGTGCCAGCTGGCAGCCGTTGCCCCCCGGCGATCCCGGCAGCAGCACACCGCCCCAATGGGCTCCTGTGCCTGAAGGTGATCCCTCCCTGGCGCCGCCACCCGAGGCCAGCACCTCAGCCAGTGCCCCAGCTAGCGCCGCGGAAGCCGAGGCCGTGTTCGCCGGCCTGCTGCCCAACCGGGCCGACTACCTGCCCCTGCTGCGCCTGGGCCCCCTGCCCACCGCCTGGTTCCTGGATGAAAGCCTGGCCCAGCTCAGCTTCCAGCAGGTGAGCCCCGGCGATGGTGGTGCCGCAGGCGGCAGCGGCAACCAGAACTACGGCTTCCGCGCCGATGTGGGCCTCTCCAGAGCGCTGCTGCTGTCGCTCACCTACACCTACGCCGACGACCCCCTCTACGCCGCCATCCCCAGCCGGCCCAGCCAGCCAGCCAACTACTGGAATGCCGCCGGCGCCAGCCTGCGCAGCCGCCTCGCCGGGGGCCCCAACTGGCAGCTCGCCGCCGAAGGAGCCCTCGAGCTCTTCACCGTGGGCAGTGGCTGCGGCGGCACCGTGAGCTGCGATGGGCCCGGCACTCCCAACATCTTCAACGACTCCGGCCAGCTGGTGTTCACCCGCAACTGGGTGGGGGCCCTCTCCCTGCCCCTCACCTGGCAGGCCAGCCGCCAGCTGCAGCTCTCGCTGGTGCCGGCGGTGTCGTTCCTGCCCGACTCCCAGGGCTCCGGCCAGGGCGGTGGCGGGGAGTTTTACGGCACCACCATCAGCCTCGGCTTGGGCGCCAGCTACCGCCTCGGCAACCAGGTGCAGCTTTTCGCCTCGGCGCTGCTGCCCTTCGGGCCCGGCAATAACGCCTTCGACGGCGATCTGGTGTACTCCCGCGTGCCGATCCTCACCGCCGGCGCCAACATCGCGGTGAACCCCCGCATTGGCCTAGAAGCGAGCGTCACCAACGGCTTTGGCCTCAGCCCTGCCACCGCCATCCTGGCCCTACCCAGCGCGCCCACCGAGCCCATGCTCAATGCGCGCTTCACCTGGAATCCGGGCGCCATGGATTCCCCCAGCCCCCGCTACACACCCCGCCAGGCCTCCCTGGCCCTCGGCGGCCTCAGCGTCAACACCGCCCTCACCCCCGCCGATGGCACCACCCAGGTATGGCTCAATGGCGACAGCCGCGGCAACCTCTTCGGCGGCGCCGGCTACTCGGTGTCCAACGACTTCCAGTTCCAGATCGCCGGCGGCCTGTTCAACGGCATCGAGCCCCGCAATTCCTTCGTGAACACCTACGCCGGCGACGGTGGCCTCAACCTGCGTTTTGGCGGCAAGGCGATGGTGTTTCGGCCCAGCAAGAAGCTGCCCCTCTGGGCCGCCGGCCGCGTCTCCGTTGGCCGCAACGAAGACGAGAGCAGCAAGCAGGGCTACCTCTTCTTCGAAACCATGAACACCTGGGAGGCCTCCCCAACGCTGGCCTTCCACCTCAACCCCAAGCTCGCCTGGAGCGGCGGCGGCACCAGTTGGGGAGTGGGGCTGGGCGCCAACCTGCAGCTGGGTCGCCGCTTTCAACTAATCCCAGAAATCAACCTGGTAGCAAGCGATCTCGGCGGCGAAAACGGCTCCAACGGCAGCCTGGCGCTGCGCTGGCTGGCCTCGGCGTCCACCACCCTCGACGTCTACGTGTCCAATGCCGCCGGCCTCTACGACATCGGCCAGCTGCTCGGCAACGACCAGGTGCGCGTGGGCGCCCGCCTGGCCTTCAGCTTCTAGCTCTCAAGCGCACCCGGATGCCGTTGCGGGAGCGCAGGGTAAGCCGCGCCACCAGCTCCGGCTCGTGCTCCAGATCGGGCAGCACCTCAAAGCGGCGCACCAGCTCGGCCAGCACCAGCAGGGCTTCCTGCTGGGCAAACGCCGCTCCCGGGCACTTGCGCGGCCCCAGGCCGTAGGGCAAAAAGGCATCGCGGGCCCAGCGCCGATCGTCTGCATTGGCATCACTCAGGAAGCGCTCAGGCCTAAAGGCATTGGGCTCGCTCCAGTGCTGCTCATGGCGCTGGATTACCCAGGGGGAGATCGTCACCAAGGCCCGCAGCGGGCAGCGGCTGCCCGCCAGCTCGGTGTTGACCTGAGACTCGCGGCTGAAAAAACTTAGGGGTGGGTATAGCCGCAGGGTTTCATTGAAAATGGCGGCTCCATAGGAGAGCTGGCGCAGATCCTCGAAGCCCAACGGTCGATCCGGCGCGCCGGCCCGGGAGCCCAACACCTCCACCACCTCAGCGCGCAGGCGCTGCTGCACCTCGGGGAAACAGCCCAGCAGATACACCGCCATGCCCAGGGCACTGGCGGAGGTTTCGTGGCCCGCCAAAAACAGGACACACACCTGATCCACCAACTCCTCGCGGTTAAAGCAGGCGCCTGTTTCCGGATCGCGGGCTTCGATCAGAGCCGCCAGCAGGTCGTCACCAGGGGCGCTGGCATCAGCCAAGCGGGCATCGATCGCAGCGGCAAGCCAGGCGCGGATCGGGGCGGCATCCCTGGCCAGGTAGCCCTGCAAGGGCCGACGCGGCAGCCTCAGCAAGCGCAGCATCAGCGCCCGACCAGCGCGCTTCTGGTAGCGAGTGAAGGCCGCAAAAATCGCCTCCGCTTCCGCCCCCTCCAGCGGTCGCGACAAAATTGTGCGCACGATCACATCGGCTGTCACCAGAGTCATCTCGGCATCGGCATCCACCGAGCGGCCAGCCACCAGATCACCAGCCACCTGGGCCTCCAGCCGCGCCAAACTGGCCCGACAAGCCGCTGCCATCTGAGGCAAGACCCGCTGCAGCTGGGCCATTTGGAAGGCCTGGTCCAGGAGTCGGCGCTGCTGGGCCCACTCCTCGCCGTTCACCGAAAAAATTCCCCGACCGATCAGGGGCTCCAGGATCCAGAGCATGTAGGGATGCTTGGGGAAAGCCTCCACCTCGCTAACCAGCACCTGGCGCACTGCCGCCGGCTCGTTCACCAGCAACAGGTTCAGACCCATGAATCGCAACGCCCCCACCGGAATGCGGAAGTCCCATTCATTGAGCAGGCCAAACCAGGAATAAAGGCCCCGGCGGATGCGGCGCAGAAAATTCGGCGTGTAGGGCTCTTGCGGCGGATAGACGGGCTCTTGGGTCATGGCGCCAGCAGCAGCTCGATCAGGTCAAAGCCACCGCTACGCCCTGGCTCCGCGGTGCGCAGGTATTCGAAGTGCAAATCAAATTGGTGGCTGAGCAGATCAACCAGTCTGCTGAGGCCCTGGCGCTGGGCCAGGGGTATCAGCCGCAGCTCCGGATAGGCCTCGGGGCCCTGACGGGGCACGCCGCAGCTGAGGTAAGGGTCAACCGCCGCGAAGCAGAGGTAGTCGTCGCGGGAGGTGATATCCAGCCAGGGCAGCCTCGGTTCCTCTGCCAGCAGGGCCAGATCGTCATGAAAGGCGCGGGCCTTGCCATGCACAGCAAGGTTGGCCAGGTTCTGGCCCAGGCTGAGCAACTGCAACCGCCCGGCCAGCTGCCGGTCCACACCCTGGCGGCGCAGTTCTGCGGCCAGCATCGCCATCACGAAGGAGCCGCTGCTGTGGCCTACCAACAGCACCTCAGCAGCAGGATCACTGGCCTCCAGCTCGCCGATTCGCTGAGCCAGCTCCGCCACCCGGCGCCGCAGATCGCCGTCACGCGCCTGACCCAGCCGGTGGGTGAAGCGAATTGAGCGAAACAACCACACCACGCCGAGGTGGTTGGCCAAGCGCCAGGCAAACGCGCAGCCGAAAAGCACTACAACCAGCTGCAGGAGCAACAGCAAGCTGGCTGGCAGCAGCTGCAAATAGCTCAATATTCCCAAAAAACTGCAGGCAATAAGCAGTACAAGCAGCGTTGTGCCCACGTAGAGGACTGGATAGAGGCCACACAAGGCCACCTGCTCCGACAAGCGGCGCATCTTTAAATATCCACCAGCAAAGACGTACCAGCAATAGATGCTGATGCCATCGCGCAAAAGCACCAGTGGATTCTTGGGCCAATGGGCCCGGGCGATGTCGTCCCAGTGCAGGAAACAGAAATCCAGCCGTAAGGCCAAATCTTCCTGCACCTGCCAACGGCTGATCAGGTGGTCCTGCTTTTGACCACGACGGTGGCTTGTCTTCAAGCAACGGCCGCTCCAATGCTTGAGCTGACGCACCTGCTCGCCAAACATGCGGTAGTAAAAACTGGCCCCGCGGGGATCGAAGCCACTTAAAAAATAGACGCGCCGACGGGGGCCATCCTGGTCAAGAATGTCGGAACCGCTCCTAGTGCCGTGCTCGCAACTTTTCTGCCGCAACGACTCTGTCTCCCGTTCGCACTGGCATTAGTAGCATCTCAGCAGGCAATGCCGATACTTGCCTCACCCGCTGCTCGAGTCAACCTGAAGGGAAGCCAGGGAAATTACACCGCATCCGTCATGGTGCCGGTGTCAGCCCAGCAAGCCTGGAGCGTGCTCTCCAACTACGAATCCATGCCAGGGCTGATGCCCGACATCCAGCAGACCAAGGTACTGAGCCGCTCGGGACGCCATATTGAACTCTCGCAAACTTACAAAGCCCCTTACACCTTTGGGCTGAGCATTAAGGCAAACCTCCAGGTGCAAGAGACTCCTCCCACCAAGATGAGTTACTCCCTGATCCGCGGCGACCGCATCAAGCAATTAAGCGGTCACTGGACGATTACCCCGGTCAAAGGCGGCGTGCTGCTGAAGCACCAGCTGCAGGTGGTGCCCCAAATTCCCGGCTTCCTGCTGGGCACCTACTACGACCTCACCGAAGCCAACCTGCGCCAATCGATGCAAATCCTGGCCAAAGCGATGATTAATAGCGTCAACCGCGCACCCTCCTAACCCCGCGCCCAAGCACCTCGTAGTGCACTCCGCGCCACTCCACCCTCCTAGCCAGGGAGGCCCGCAGGGTGGCCAGGCCGTATACCCACTGGGCCAGGGGCAGCCAGCGCAACAACTGCCAGGCGTGGGCGAGATCTTGCGGGAGAAGCTCTCTCCCTAGAGGGCGCAGCGACCGGCAGGCCACCGACTCGATCAACAGCAGCAGGGCCACACAGCCCAGCTCGTAGGCCAGCAGGGCAGCCAACAATCCGGCTGCCGCAGACCAGAGCCCCAAACAAAGCGCCACCAGCAGCGCCGCCAGCACAGCTAGCAGCAGCAGCCAGCTACCCAAGCCATGCAGTGCCACCAGGGGCCAGGCGGGGTGGTGCAGCCGCGCCGTCAACAGCTGGCGGCTGATCCAGCGCCGCAGCGGCCGCAGGGCAATGCTGTCGTCGCGGTCGAGGGCGAGCAGCTCCGGCCGAAACTGGTAGCGCCAGCCGCAGCGGGCCAGCGGGGCGGACAGGGCGGTGTCCTCGCAGAGGCTGGAAGCCAGCAGCTCTCGCCAACCACTGGGCTCGATTAATTCGCGTCGCACTGCTAGGGATCCCCCCCAGGGAATGCCCAGCAGGGTCATCAGCACTAAGGCGCCGCCATTCCAGATCGCCCGCACCAGCCCGGGGCCACTGCCCTGCTCCGGGGCATACCAACGGTTGCCCGACACCGCCCCGACGCCATCCTGGCGGCAGCCCGCCGCCAGGGCCGCCAGCCAACCGGGCGCCACCACCGCATCGGCATCCACCAGGGCCACGAGCTCGGTGGCTGCATCCAGCTCGCCGAAGGCCTGGCGCAGCGAGGCGCTTTTGAGCGAGCCCTGGGCCGGCCGGGCCGCCAGGGGGGTGAGCCGGGCCGCCTGCCAGCCGGCCTGGCCCGCCGCCTCCAGCCGGGCGATCGTGTGCTGAGCCAGGGGCCAGGCCGGATCCTGGCGGGAATCCACCACCACCAACAGACGCCAGGGGCCCGGGTAGGTCTGCCCCGCCAGGGCCATGAGGGCATCAGCCAAGCTGGGGTCGGCGCCCCGCAGGCACAACACCACCTCGGCCGCAGGCTCTGGCTGAGCCAGGCCGGGGAGCCGCCGCAGCCGCCGCCGCACCAGCACCGCGAAGGCGAGCGTGAGCAGCAGCTGCAAGCCGAGGGTGGCCAGCAGGGCGCCGGCTAGGAGCGCGGCGATCACTGGCAAATAATCACAGCGAGGCGACTCCGGTGATCAGGCTGCGGGCATAGGGGCCGATCAGTTCCTCGAAGCCCGGGCAGCGCACGCCATGGGCCGCCAGAGACGCCACGGTGGCCAGGCAGCTGGGCCGGGCCCGCACCCCGGCCTGATTGAGCTCGGGGTAGGTGAGCTGCTCGTCGCCCCAGCGCCGCACGAAGAAGGCGCGAATGCCGTGCAGGGGGTTGGCCGGATCAGCATCGATCGCCTCCAGCCAGCGCTCCATCGACACCAGCTCCAGCGGTGCCCCCCGCTCGATCAGGTTGCCAAGCAGATCGGCCAGCAGCATCGGCTGGGGGTGTTGCAAGTGCACGTTGCGGCCCACCGCTTCCGGCGTCCAGGCCAGAGCCGTAACCGCATCGGCCACGTAGTCCACCGGCACCAGATCCAGCTCCCAGGGCAGATCGGGCGCCATCCCCAGAGCTAGGCAACCCCGCAGCAGCCGGTGCAGCAGGTCGTCCTGGTGCCAAGCGCCTGTCTGGGAATGGCCACCAATTAGCGGCGGGCGATACACCGTGACCGGCAACCCGGCAGCCCCAGCGGCCAGCACCAGCCGCTCACTCACCCATTTGGTTTGGGAGTAGCCCACATGGATACCGCGCCACCCCGACACGTCGTCGCTTTCCAGCACCGCCCGGTTGCGGTAGGCGGCCGCCTCAAAGACCGCCACGCTGGAGATCAGCTGCACGGGCAGGGCCCCGACGGCGGCCGGATGCACCGCCAGGTCGAGCACCGTCTTGGTGCCGCCCACATTGGCCGCCTCCAATTGGCTGTAGGGGGCCATCTGGCTGAGCTGGGCACCGTTGTGCAGGATGCCCCCTAGCCCTTGAGCCAGCTCAGCAAAGCCATGCTCCGAGAGACCGAAGCGGGGCTGGGCCAGATCGCCGGGCACCGCTACCAGACGTTCGCTCCAGCCCTGCTGCCAGAGGCCGTACTGCTCGAGGTTGGCGCGTACCCGCGCCACGCCGCAGGCGGCATCAGCGGCGCGCACCAAGCAGCGCACCTGCAGCCCATTCCAACGCTGCAGTTGGCCCGCCAGCAGATAGGCCCCAAGAAAGCCTGAGGCCCCGGTGAGCAGGATCGCCTCACCGGGGGGCGTTGGCGCCGGTGAGTTGGTGGCAGCTGGGGTGGCAGGCAAGCTCCAGCTGGCAGGCAGTTGGGCCTCCTGGCCCAGATCGAGCACCCGATCGGCACTGCCGGCGGGGTCTACCAGGGTTTCCAGCAGCACCGCCGCCAGGGCCTCAATCGTGGGATCCCCCGCCAGCGATTCGAGTTCAAGCTTGACGCCTAGGTCGCGCTTGATGCCGGCCGCCAGTTCCACCGCCATCAGCGAATCGAGGCCGATATGAAACAGCGAATCGCCCGGATCGAGGCTGGAGGCGTCCTCCAGGCCCATCACCGTGGCCAGGCGCTGTTGCAGCGACTCCACCACCAGGCAGGAGCGTTGCTCGTCGTCGGCGGCGGCCAGCTTGCGGCGCCGGGCCGCTCCCTCCGCTCCCTCCTGGCCGGTGAAGCTGGCATCCAAAAGTGGTTGCAGCACCGCCGCCTGACGACTGCCCAGTTGACCCGCCAGCCGGGGCCAATCGTTGTGGAGCACCGCCACGCAGCCGGGCCGGCCCCGCTCCAGCAGCAAACCCAGGGCCTCAAAAGCCTGCTCGGGCGGCAGCAGGCCCACCCCGAGGGCCTGGAAGCGCCGCTCCAGGCCCTCGGCCATACCGGCGCCGGCCCAGGGGCCCCACTGCACCGCCAGCAGGGGACAGCCTGACTGCCCAGATGCCTGATGGCCGGCGGCGGCCAGGCCATCGAGGGCCCCATTGGCGATGGCGTAGCTGGTTTGGCCGGGCGAGCCCAACAGGGCCGCCATCGAGGAGAAAGCCACCCCGAACGCCGGCCGACAGCCCGCCAGCTGGCAGGCCTGCTCCAACCGTTGCCAGCCGCCCCATTTCGGACCGATCACCGCAGCCTGCCGCGCGGGGCTCTGCCCCTCCAGTAGGCCGTCGTCGAGTTGGCCAGCCGCATGGAACAGGCCCGCCAGGGGCTGGCCCCGCAACACGTCAGCCAACTGCTCCGGCGGATCAGCCGCCAGGTCGAAAGCCACAGCCACGCACGCGACGCCCGTGCTGCGCAGCTGCTCCACCAGCTGGGAATCGGGCCGTCGGCCCACCAGCACAAGGGAGCGGGCCCCGCGGGCCGCCAGCCAGCGGCAGAGCTGCTGGCCGATGCCGCCAAAGGCCCCCGTAACCAGGTAGTTGGCATCCGGGCCAATCAGCCAGGGAGCTGGCCGATCGCCCTGGCTGATCACCACCTTGCCCACATGGCGGGCCTGGGCCATCAGCCGGAAGGCCTCAACGCTGCGTTCGATCGGGAAGGTCTGCAGCGGGATCGGCGCGTAGTGACCGGCTTCGAGATCGTCCAGCAACTCCAGCAGCAAGCCCCGCACCAGGGCCGGATCCGCCGCCGCCACCTCGAGCAGGTCAAAGGGCAGGTAGTGGGCATCGGGACGGCGCTGGGCCGCCTCCTGGCGGCTCCAGATCTCGATCTTGCCGAGCTCCACAAAGCGCCCGCCTTCGGCCAGGGCATCAAAACTCGCGTCCACCCAGTCGCCCTTGAGGCTGTTGAGCACCACATCCACGCCGCGGCTGCTGGTGGCATCCAGCACCTGATCACGGAAATCGAGGCTGCGGGAATCGAACACCGCCTCCACCCCCTGGGCCAGCAAGCCGGCCTGCTTGGCCGCACTGGCGGTGGCCAGCACCCGCGCGCCACAACGCAGGGCCACCTGCAGGGCCGCCTGGCCCACGCCGCCCGCGGCCGCGTGGATCAGCACGGTTTCCCCAGGGCGCAGCTGGGCCAGGGTCTGCAGGCCGTAGATGGCGGTGAGGAAAGCGGTGCTGACGCTCGCCCCGAGGGCCGAATCAAGGGTCGGTGGCAGCGGCACGCACAGGGCAGCACGGCAGACCACATGGCTGGCCAGGCTGCCCACCGCCAGGGCCGCCAGCAACCGCTGGCCCACCAGGGCCGGATCCACACCAGCACCCACCGCCACCACCCGGCCCACACATTCGCCGCCGTAGGGCATGCGGGCACCGGCATCCATGCCCAACTGACGGCTGTAGCCCTCCAGTAACCCCAGGGCATTCAAGACATCGCGGAAGTTGAGACCCGTGGCCTCCACCGCCAGCTCCAGTTCCCCCGCACCGGGGGCCTGGCGCCGCAGCGGCAGCGGCCGCAGGGTTTCCAGACTGCCCAGGGTGCTGCTCTCCAGCCGGAACGGCCGATCCGCCAGGGGCTGCAGCCGCTGCACCCAGGCCCGGCCGTCGCGCCAGGCCAGCAGGGGCTCCCGCTCGCCCAGGGCCAGCAGGGCCGGCCACTCGGCCGGAGCCGGCGGGGTGCCGTCGGCGAGGTGCAGCACAGTCCAGCCCAGGGCTGGCTGCTCCAGGGCCGCCGAACGGGCAAAACCGGCCAGGCCCGAGGCCAAAGCACCGCCGCCCTCGAGCACCAGCCACACCGGCCGAGCCGCAGCTGCGGCCAGCTGCTGCGCCTGCAGCAGCAGCTCGGCTGCCAGTGCCTCCAGGGTGACCCCACCCTGGGCCAGGTCGGGCCAGAGCAACAGTGGTTCGGGGCCGGCATCCGGCGACAACTCCAAAAGTTGTGGCTCTAGCGGTGGCGCCTCCTGCCAGTGGCTGGCCAGCAGCCAATCCTGGGGACCCGCCTCGAGATCCTTGGCCGGCAGCGGGAACAACCACTCCAGCGCCTGGCGCGGCAACCGCCGTAAGCGAAAACCTCGGATCCAGCCCAGGGGCGCAGCGCCATCGTGCAGCAGCAGATCAGCCCGCACAAAGGCGGGTTCCTCACTGGGCTGGAGGCGCACCTGGCAGTGCAGCCGATCGGGCAGGGGCAACGCCGCCAGCCACAGGGCGTCCAGGCCCACCGGCAACAACAACTGCCCCTCCCTCCCCGCGGGATCAAGCAGCACCGCCACCGCCTGGAAGCAACTATCGATCAGTCCCCGGTCGAGGCCGCCGGGCGGCCGCTCCAACACCGCCCAAGCCTGGCCCTCGGCCACCTGCAGCTGGCTCAGGCCCCGGTAGGTGGGGCCATAGGCCAAGCCCGCCTCGGCCAGGGAGTCGTAGAGGCCAGCCAGATCCACCGGCGTGGCCGTTGGTGGCGGTGGCATCACCACCAGAGGCGCGTGTGCGGCGGACGCACCACCCACCGCCACCACGCCATGGCCCAACCAGGGGGCCACCGCCGGGCTGTCGGGGCGGCTGTGGAAGCTGATGCTGCCGGCTCGCCAGTGGCACTGCAGGCGCTGGTCAGCCGGCTCGCCGACCAACTTCAGCGGTTGGTCTAGCTGCAGGGTCCCGAGCGCCAACGGCTCACCCGCCTGCTTCAGCAGGGCCAAGGCCGCCGTGATGAAGCCCGCCGCCGGAAACACGGTCTGGCTGCGGATGCGGTGATCGCCCAGGTCGCTGCCCGCCGTGCGCAACAGGGCCTGATACACGGCCACATCCCCGGGAAGGTCGAGCCGCACCATGGGCTCGGATTGGGGGGATCTGGGGGATGGTGCCGGGCTGGCGGCGGCGGTCACGGCGGCAGTCACAGGGGCTGTGATGCCCAGGTGGTCGAGCCAGAAGCTGGCGGGGGCAGCAGCGTCGCCCTGGCGACTCCACCAGTAGCGCTGCTTCTCGAAGGGATAGCCCGGCAGGGTGATCCGCCGGTAGGGGAAGGGGCTGTGGAAGCCCTGCCAGTCGACCGTGAAACCACTGCGCCACAGGCCCCCCAGGCTGGTGAAGATGGCGTCCCAATCCGACTGACCGGGCACCAGGGAGGGCCAGTAGCTGAGCGCCGGATCGTCGCTGCACTGGCGCGCCATGCCAATCAATATGGGGCGGGCACCAATTTCCAGGAACACCTGCGCCCCCTGGGACACCAGGGTGTCCACCCCCTGGGCGAATCGCACCGGACTGAGCGCCTGGTCGCACCAGTAATCCGGCTGGGCCATTTCGGCACCGGCCAACTGACCGGTGAGATTGCTCACCAGCGGCCGGCTGGGCGGCGAGAAGCTGAGCTGGCGCAGCTCCCGCTCGAAGGCCTCCAGCATCGGCGCCATCGCCTGGGTGTGAAAGGCGTGGGATACAGCCAGCTGGCGGGCCTGCAGGCCGGTGGTTTCGGCGTCGGCCAGCAGCCGCCGCAGCGCCGCCGTCGGGCCGGCCACCACCGTGTTCGAAGGGCCGTTGTAGGCGGCCACGGTCACCTCGGAATGGCGGGCCAGCAGGGCCATTACCCGGTCGAGGGGGGCCAGCAGCGCCGCCATGCCACCGGCTGCCGGCAGGGCCTGCATCAGCCGACCACGGGCAGCCACCAGCCGGCAGGCATCCTCCAGGGAGAACACCCCGGCCAGGTGGGCCGCCAGCACCTCGCCAATGCTATGGCCCATCAACAGATCCGGCCGAACCCCCCAGCTACGCCACAGCTGGCTGAGGGCGAAACCCAGCGCAAACAGGGCTGGTTGGGTGGCGCCGGTTTGGTTCAGTCGGGCTGCCGCCTGGGCCTCATCGCCACTGCGGGGCGTCAGCAAATCGCGCAACGGCTGGTCCAGCTGGGGAGCCAGCAGGGCCGCCACCCGCTCAAAGGCCTCCCGGAAGCTGGGGTGCTCGAGCAGCTCCTGGCCCATCCCGAGGGCCTGGGACCCTTGACCGGTGAACAACCAGGCCAGCTTGCCGGGCCGCCGCGAGGCTGTGGCGCGGGCCGGCCCCTTCGGCAGAGGGCGCTGGTCGGCCGCTAGAGCCTGGAGCTGGATGAGCAGCTGGGCGTTATCGCGCGCCAGGCAGACCGCCCGCTGCCGGAATCCGGTGCGGCCCTGGTTGGCGGAGGCGACCAGGTCGGCCAGTTTCAAGGTGGGCTGGGCCTGCAGCTGCCCGGCCAGATCCCGTGCCACCTGCGCCAGAGACTCGGGGGTGCGGGCCGACAGGCTGAGCAACTGCAGCGGCATGCGCGCGCCAAAGCGCATCGGGGGGCGCTGCTGGGGGGCATCAGCGAGCACCACATGGGCATTGGTGCCCCCGAAACCAAAGGAACTCACCCCCACCACCGTGGCCCGCTCGGGATAGGGGAAGGGCTCCAGACAGGTTTGCACCTGCAGCTTCAGGCCAGCGAAATCAATCGAGGGATTGGGCCGGCGGCAATGGAGGCTGGGGGGCAACTGCCGTTTGGCCACGCAGAGGGCCGCCTTGATCAGGCCGGTGATGCCAGCGGCGGTTTCGGAGTGCCCCAGGTTGGTCTTGACCGACCCCACCCGGCAGGCCTCCCCCTCCGGTCGCCCCTCCCCCAGCACCGTGCCCAGGGCCCGCAGCTCAATCGGGTCACCCTGACGGGTGCCCGTGCCATGGGCCTCCACATATTGCGTGGCAGCGGGATCGATGCCGGCGCGGGCGAAAGCGGAGCGCACACAGGCGATCTGGGCCCGGACGTTGGGCGCCACCATGCCGTTGCTGCGGCCATCTGAGTTGACGGCCGAGCCGTGGATCACCGCATAGATCGGATCGCCGGCGGCCTGGGCCGCAGCAAGGGGCTTGAGCAGCACGGCTCCAGCCCCCTCCGAGCGCACGTAGCCATCGGCACTGGCATCAAAGCTTTTGCAGCGGCCATCGGACGCCAGCAGGCCGGCCTTGCAGAAACTCATCTGGATCCCAGGGTGGATCAGGGCCTGCACGCCCCCCGCCAGGGCCGCCTCCGATTCCCCCCTCCAAATGCTTTCACAGGCCAGATGCACTGCCACCAAAGAGGAGGAGCAGGCCGTATCCACCGTGAAGCTGGGGCCCTTGAAATCGAAGAAATAGGAGAGCCGATTGGCAGCGATGCAGCCGGTGTTGCCCGGCAGCACGAAAGGTTCGTTGTCGGGGGTGGTGTAACGCTCCCGCGACGCCCAGAGCAGGGAGCTGTAATCGGCGCTGGAGATGCCCATGAACACACCGACGCCCGTGCCACGCACCTGCTCGAGAGGTTGGCCCGCATCCTCCAGAGCCCGCCAGGCCACCTCCAACAACAGCCGCTGCTGGGGATCCATGCACACCGCTTCCCGCGGGGTGATGCCGAAGAAGGCGGCATCAAAGCGGTCGATGTCCTCAACAAAGCCCCCCTGGCGCACGTGCTGGGTGAGCGGATGGGCGGGATCCGGGTTGTAGTGGACGTCGAGATCCCAGCGTTCCGGCGGCACCTCGCCGATCGCCTCTCTGCCATCCCGCAGAAACTCCCAGAAGCATTGGGGAGAATCGATCCCCCCCGGGAGCCGACAGCCAATTCCCACGATGGCAATTGGTTCGGGCATAGACAGGTGCGAATACGCCCTATTCTCACCCAAGGTCTTAACCCAACGGAAACTCTTCAGGAAATGGCTGAATCAACGGGGCAAAACCCCACTAAAGGTTGAATCAGTCGACCAACAATTTGCGCAGGATTAGCCATCAAACGCTGCTGCTGATAGCGCTGGCGCAAGGCCCCAGTGCCGGTGGGATCGGCGAGCCACTGGCTCACCAGGGAGACCAGCTCCTCGGGCCTGCGGATCGAAGCCTCCAATCCACGCGCTTGGAAATAGCGAGGCGCCAGTAATTCCTGGGGCATGGTCGTGCCGTAGTGGTTGAACACCAGCGGACAGGCCATGAACAGGGCCTCCGTGGCCGTGCGGGCCCCCGGCCGGCTGACAAGCGCCCAGGCCCGCCGGTAGAGGTCGGCCATCGCCGCTGGCCCCTGATAGCCGAGGGCCTCCACCGCCAGCGCCGGATGTTGCGCCGCCCAGGCCTGCACCTGTAGCTTCACCGCAGGGCGCCGGCCGCACAGGGCCACCACCGCCAGCTGGCCGGCAAAGGGCAGCAGCTGCTGCAGCAGCGGCAGGTGGTTGTTGGCCCCGTTCGATCCTGTGCCCAGCACCAGCAAGGGCAGGCCATCCAGGGCCGGGGCCGCCGTGCAAGACTCGTGATATTGCGGGTAGAGCAGGGGCCCCAGGCACTCCACCGGCAAGCCGGGGCGGCGACGCTGCACCTCCCGCACCACCTCCTCTGTAAGGGCCCAGAACAGGTCGGTTTTGCGACTGAGCCAGTTGCGGCTAAAGCCAAAACCGCCGTCGAGTTCAGTGCAGCAAGTGATGCAACGAAGCTGGTTACCCAAAACCCTTTTAGCCAAATCGAAATGGCCACGATTGGTGTGAGGGTGGGTGGAGATCAGCACATCCGGGCGGAAGTCCAGAAGCTCACGAATCAAGTATCGGCGCCCGAATAGAACGGTGCCTGGCTTGATCAGATCTTCCAGTTCCATAGCCCGCCAGTAGATCTGGTGCAGCCAGGGGCGTCGGCGTTGGATCCAGTTGTAGAGCTCTACGCCACCTCGATAGGTGCTACTCGAGCGCTCCAACACCTGATCGACACGCACTTCGATATTCGGCCGCTCACGCTCCAACCAATGCCGAATTGCCTCGGCGGCCGAGTCGTGAGCAGTGCCGCCACTGGATGTATAAATCAGAACTTTCATCACTATCTATTTTCATCCAGGTGAAGGCGTCCCAGCGGACGCCAGAGCCGCCAAAGGGGAATCAGCAAAACCCAGCCAAGCAAGCCGATCGCCATCGCCGTCGGGCGCCCCGGGCCCCGGCCAAGAGCGTCCAGCAGCCAAGTGGGCCAGTAGCTCCCCCGGATCAGCGGGGCTATCACCCCATCGGCCAGCAAACTCATCCCCAGCAGAGCTCCTAGACGGGAGATCCACTCCAGGCCATAACGGCCAACAAACAGCCGCGGCTGTAAAGCCAAAGGCACCCAGCACAACCAAAGACTCTGGAGGGCGCCAAGAGCAACCGGAATCGCAGCAGCAAATAGGGCCACAGCCAAAAACCACACCCCCTGCCACTGCTGAAAGCACACCAGCCCAGCCCCGGTAAGCAGCACTGCCTGGACCAGCAACACGATGCGCAACCAGTCCAGCCAATGGCAGCGAGGCACCCGGGCCCATAGCCAGAGCCCACCGGCATAGCCCAATCCGGCCAGGGCCAGAGCCAGGATCAGACGCTGGGAGCCGCTTGCCGCCACCACCCAGGCGGGGAAAGCGATCTCAATGGCAGCAAACACGCCTACCACCACGCTGTTGATCTGCAACAGGGGGCGCCAGCGCCGATTGCTCCACAACTTGCTCAAGGCATGGCGCACCCCTACATGAGGGGAATCCTCATGACCAGCAGCCGTAGTGAGCGGGGCTGACAACGACTGCGGCCAAGCCACCAGAAGCGTGCAGGCCGCAGCAATAAGTGACGTAAGGCTGTCAGTGACGAGGACACCCGGCAACCCGGCCGTCGCCGCCAGCACAGCGCCGAGTAGGGGAGCTGCCATCACCACAGCTCCATCCGATCCAGCGAAGAGCCCGCTGGCTGCTCCCAGCTGCTCAGTAGACACAAATCTGGCCAGTTGGCTGGACCAGGTCACCACCAGAGCCGCCTCTGCTGCTGCTGCCAGGCCAATGCAAAGCAACACCGGTGGCAGGGTGGCTGGACGCATCATCAAGGTGAAGGCCAGGCCCAAAGTGCAGGTGCTGCCGAGGCCGTTAGCGGCAAGCATCACCCGTCGCGGCGGCCAACGATCCAGTTGACGGCCCAATAGCGAAAGGGATGCCAACTTGGCCAACTGCACCACAACCGCCACCGCAGCAAAGGCACTCAGCTGGCCATGCTGCTGGAACAGCCACAGCCCCAAGGCGTAAAGACTCACCTGAGTGCCGAGGTTTGAGAGCAGCTGGCCCGCCCACATGACCAGAAATGGCCTTGGCAGCGACCTAAGTTTTGGGCCAGCCACCAGCACAGTGAGCTCTCCTTTTCCAATACATTCACCCTCCCACAGGAGTTCACATCCCTGACAAAAGTCCTGCTTGCCGGCAGGATCGAAGCATCCTCGGCAGCTTGCCTTGATGACCCCAGCCCCTGACCAAGTCGCGATCAGCACCGAAGCCAGCTCCAACGGCGCTTCCCTAGCCTGGGTGCCCTGGCTGCAGGCCGGCGTCACGGCAATGCTGGTGGTGCTTTTCTTTGTGATCGTGGGTAAATCCCGCCAGCAGAGCGCCACCATCCGCCAGTTGCAGGAGCGGGTGCAGGGGTTGGAGAACAGCCGGGCCCTTGATCGCACCACTGGCCTCGAACAGCAGCTGCGCTCCACGGTGGAGCGGCTGCAAGCTGTGGAGCGCAACGGCACCCGCATCGATGGGCTGAGCCGCGAAACCGCCAACCTGCGGGCCGAGCTCAGCAAGTTGCGCGCAGCCCGCCCCAGCGAAACGACTGACCCGAAAATCGATGAGCTGCCTTTGGGAGTGCCAGCCCTGCCGCCTGTGCGCCCCCCGGCAACTGCCAACTAATCAGGTTTTCAGCCTTTGACTGGTTTTCAGCCTTTAACCGCATCGCCGGCGGCGCTGGGCAGGATGTAGCGCTGCAGGCCGATAAACACCACCAGCACCGGCAGGATCGAAATCACCGCTCCGGCTGCCACCAGGCGCCAGTCAAGCGAAAAGCTGCTGGCCAGCTGCTGCAGACCAAGCGGCAGGGTGTACAGCTCGGGTTCATCGAGGATCACCAGGGGCCAGAGAAAATCGCTCCAAGTGCCGATAAACACAAACATCGCCAGGGTGATCAGGTCGGCCCGGGCCGCTGGGATCATCACGTTCCACCACTCCCCCACCGGCGTGCAGCCATCGCAACGGGCTGCCTCCTCCAGCTCCACCGGCACCCCCAGGAAGCTCTGCCGCAGCAGGAAGATGCCAAAGGCGGTGGCCGCCTGGGGAATGATCAGGGCCCAAAGGGTGTTGCGCAGGCCGATCTGCACCATCAGCAGGTAGAGCGGAATCATCACCACCTGAAAGGGAATCAAAATCGTTGCCACCACCAGGGCAAGCACCAAGCCCCGGCCGCGAAAATTCATGCGGGCCAGGGGGTAGGCCGCCAGCGAGCAGAAGAGCACATTGGCCAGCACCGCCAGGCCACTCACAATCGTGCTGTTGAGCAAGTAGGTGCCGATTGGATTGTCGGTAAAAAGGCGCCTGTAAGCCTCAAAGCTGGGCTGACTGGGCCAGAGGGCTGGCGGGCTGGTGAAAATGTCCTCCGCCGGTCCCTTGAGCGAGGTGCTCACCAGCCACAGCAGCGGCACCAGCATCGCCAGGGCCACCAGCAACAGCAAAATCAGCTGGGCGGCGGCACTGAGCCGTGAGCGGCGCGGTCCGGAGAGGGGCAGGCTCATGGCGGGGGGAGCTGAAGGGAATCAGATGACTCAGGCGGGGGGACTGGCTAAGGGGGACGGGCCGGAGAACAAGTGTTTTTTGCACTTAGCTTAGTCTTGGCTTAGCTAATCAACAAAAAAACACACCCACCTCGTGATCCCAAACTGAAACTCCATAGCCCGCCACCTGCCTAAACCCACCTACCTAAACCCGTGGCCGGTCGGCCAGGGGCAGGTCGCCGACTACGGGCAGCGGCGCCTTCTGGGGGTGCAGCGGCTGGTGACGCCCACCGGCCACCAGCCTATTGAGGGCGTTCACGAAGGCCTGGGCGGCGGCCACCACGATGTCCGTGTCGGCTGAGTGGCCCGAATAGAGCACACCATCGTGACGCAGCCGGATCGTCACATCGCCCATGGCATCGATGCCTTCGGTCACCGATTTCACCGAAAATTCAACCAGCTCATTGGGCACCTGGGCCAGCCGATTGAGCGCCTGACACACCGCATCCACCGGCCCGGTGCCGATCGCCGCCTCGCTGAGCTCGGCGCCATCCGCCGTTACCAGGGTGACGGTGGCGGTGGGCTGCAAGCCAGTGCCACAGCTCACCTGCACGCTCTTGAGGGTGAAGCTGCCGCCATCTTGCTGCTGCACCTGCTCGCTCACGATCGCCTCTAGATCGCGGTCGCTGATTTCCCGCTTGCGATCAGCCAGCTCCTTGAAGCGGGCGAAGGCATCGTCGAGGTCCTCACGCTCGAGCGTGTAGCCCAGCTCCTCGAGCCGAGCCCGGAAGGCGCTGCGGCCGCTCAGCTTGCCAAGGGAGATGCGGTTGTCCGCCAAACCAACCGTACGGGCATCAATGATTTCGTAGGTGAGGCGGTTTTTGAGCACGCCGTCTTGGTGGATGCCCGATTCGTGAGCAAAGGCGTTGGCGCCCACGATCGCCTTATTGGGCTGCACCGCCATGCCGGTGAGGTTGCTCACCAGCCGCGAGGTCTTGGTGATCTCCTCGGTGCGCACGCCCGTGAGCGGTTCGGTGCTCTCGGCGGGCCGCCCCAGGAAGGGGTTGAAGTAGCTGCGCCGCACGTGCAGCGCCATCACCAGCTCCTCGAGCGAGGCATTGCCAGCCCGCTCGCCGATGCCGTTGATCGTGCACTCCAGCTGGCGGGCGCCGTTTTTCACCGCCTCGAGGAAGTTGGCCACCGCCAGGCCCAGGTCGTTGTGGCCATGCACCGAGATCACCGCCTGGTCGATGTTGGGCACCTGGGCATTGATACCGGCGATCAGCTCACCGAATTCCGCCGGGGTGGCGTAGCCCACGGTGTCGGGGATGTTGATCGTGGTGGCACCGGCGCTGATCGCCGCCTCGATCACCTGATGCATGAACTCCGGATCGCTGCGGCCGGCGTCTTCGCAGGAAAACTCCACGTCGTCCACCAGCGAGCGGGCGTAGGCCACCATCTCGGCGGTGATCGCCAGCACCTCAGCGCGGCTCTTGCGCAGCTTGTGCTCGAGATGGATGTCGCTGGTAGCAATAAAGGTGTGGATCCTTTTGTGGGCCGCCGGCGCCACCGCATCAGCGCAGGCCTTGATGTCGCCAGCAGCTGCCCGAGCCAGGCCGCAGATCACCGGCCCATCGGCGGTGCCAACGGTTTCGGCAATGCGCTGCACGGCGTTGAAGTCGCCGGGGCTGGCAAAGGGGAAGCCGGCCTCGATGATGTCCACCCCCAGCCTGGCCAGCTGCTGGGCGATCGCCAGCTTCTCCTCGAGGTTCAGGCTGGCGCCAGGCGACTGCTCGCCATCGCGCAAGGTGGTATCGAAGATCAATACGCGGCCGGGATCGCGGGCCATAGGGGAGCCCCTCTAGGCGGAATGACTATGAGATAGCCCATTGTATGCGGGCACTACGCCTAGAGTGCAGTGATCGCAGGATGGTTATGGCCGCAGGCGATCTGGCCCTAGTCCTCCACGCCCATCTTCCCTACGTGCGCTCCAGCGAACCCGGTTCGCTGGAAGAAGATTGGTATTTCCAGGCGCTCCAGGAGTGTTACCTGCCGCTGCTGGGCGTGCTCGAGGCCGCCGCCGCTGACCGTCGCCAGCGCCCCCGGCTCACCCTCGGCCTCTCGCCCACCCTGCTTTCCCTGCTGGCCGATCCCCAGCTCAATGGCCGCTTCCTGGCCTGGATCGCCGTCCGTCAGGAGCTGCTGCTGCAAGCCCCGCAAGCCCTAGGCCAAGCCGCCAGCCACCTGGCAGCCCAACTGGAATCGGTGGTGAGCCAGTGGCGTCAGACCAAAGGGCAACTGATCCCACGCTTCCGCAGGCTGCAGCAACAGGGGGTGCTAGATCTGATCACCTGCGGTGCCACCCACGGCTACCTGCCCCTGCTGCGCCAGGTGCCAGAGGCGGTGCGGGCCCAGCTGGTCACCGCAGTGCGCGAGCACGAACGCCTGCTGGGTGAGCGGCCCCTAGGCATCTGGCTGCCGGAATGCGCCTACTACGAAGGCCTCGATCAGCAGCTGGTGGGCTGCGGTCTGCGCTACTCGGTGCTCGATGCCCACGGCCTGCTGCACGCCCTGCCCCGCCCCCGCTATGGCGTATTCGCTCCGATCTGCTCGCCTGCCGGGGCCGCCTTCTTCGGCCGCGACAGCAGCGCCACCCTGCCGGTGTGGAGCGCCCGCGAGGGCTACCCCGGCGATGGCGCCTACCGGGAATTCCACCGCGACCTGGGCTGGGATCTGCCCGATAGCGAACTAGCCAGCCATGCCATCGCCAGCCGCCGGCCCCTCGGCCTGAAGCTGCACCGGGTCACGGCCCAGGGCTGCCCCCTCGACCAGAAACAGCCCTACGAACCCGCAGTTGCGACCGAGCGAATCGAAGAGCATGCCGCCACCTACCTGCAGGGCCGAGCCGAGGAGCTAGGCAGCCTGGCCCGCTCGATGGAGCGCCGGCCCCTGCTGGTGGCTCCCTTCGATGCCGAGCTATTTGGCCACTGGTGGTTTGAGGGGCCCCAGTTTCTGGCGGCCCTATTCCGCCAGGCCGATGGGGCCGGCGTGCGCCTGGTCACCCTGCGGGAGGCCCTCGGCGGCAGCGACCCCCTGCAGGTGTGCCGCCCCTCCCCCAGCAGCTGGGGCCAGGGGGGCTACCACGACTACTGGCTCAACGAGACCAACGCCTGGGTGGTGGCCGAGTGGCAGCGGGCCTCCCTGGCCATGGTGACTCGGGTGCAGCGCGGCGTTGGCAGCCAAGCCCAGCGCGACCTGCTCACCCAGGCGGGCCGGGAGCTGCTGCTGGCCCAAAGCTCTGATTGGAGCTTCATCCTGCGGGCGGGCACCACCACCGGACTAGCCAAAGAAAGGATCGAGCGCCACCTGGATCGCTTCTGGCGCCTGCTGGATGCGATCGACAACGGCACCGAGCTACCCGCCAAATGGCTCAAAGCGATAGCCATCGAAGACGGCCTATTCCCCCTGCTCAATGCGGCCGATTGGCTGCCGGCGCCGGTCAAGTCCTAGACAAAAAACTAGGGGTCCAGCATGCGCAGGCCCAGCTGCAACTCCCGGCCCCGCATGCCCATCAGGCCCCAGCGCACGCTCCAGGGTGCCGTGGCAAATAGGGCAACCATCGCCGCCAGCAGCTCGCCCAGGCTGAGCGTATTGGTCAAAAAGCCATACCACTGGGCGTTGGGCAGGGAAAAGAAGCTGGTGAAGTGACTGCGCAGCTGGGGCTCCGAGAAGCGCATCAATTTCTCCAGCCCAAATTGGTAGAGGGCGTGTTTACGACGTAGCTCCGGGGGCCAGAGCGCCTGCCAGCCCGCCTGGGCCAGCTGCAGCGAGTCGGCGGCCGGTTCAGCCCGCAGCAGCGCCGCCACCGCCGCCGCCAGCACCGGCGCCCGGCGCAGCAGCGCCCCCACCAGGTAGCCGGAGGCCGGATGCACCATCGCCGCAGCCCCACCAAAGGCCAGCACGGGCTGATCCAGATCCGGTAGCGGCAGGTTCATCGGAAACAGGCAAAACTCCTCGTGCTCCACCTGCTCGATCGCCACACCGCGATGGGCCAGCCGCCGCTCGAGGCGCTGCTTGAGCGTGGCGTAGGGCACCGGTGGCGCCAGGGCAAGCGAGGTCTCCTCCACAAAAAACCGTCCCTGGCCCAGATCCATCGCATAGAGAAAAGTGGGGGGCTCCTGCCGCTCCGCTTCGCTGAGGTGATCGGCGCGGTAATCCATCAGCACGAATTGCCCCGGCTGCACCGGCGGCGCCGTGAAGCGCCCCACCACCCCGTAGGCCGCCTGGCCCGCCACCGGCCCCCGCTCAGGCCGCTGCACAAACACCGCGTTGTGGCCGCTGGCATCCACCACCAGCCGCGCCTCGATCAGGGCTAGATCGTCAGCAAGAGCAGGGGCATAGCGCACCTGGCTGCGGCCGCTCCCATGGCTCAGCTCCTCTGCATGCCCGCGCAGCCACTGCACGCCGGCTCCCTCGCAGCACTCCAGCCAGAACTGCTGCAAGCGCGTTTTGTCGAACAGGCCGTAGTCGCGGCCGTGGCGGGTGGGGCTGTTGGCTGGATCGGCAGGGTCGCTGCTGCCGGAGCCGAAGTAACTGCAGGTGTCGCTCCAGCGGTGCTCCAGCAGGTGGCCCAGGCCTAGCGCATCTACCTCGTCTCCCCAGATCCCGTAGGTGTTGGGCCAGGGGTCGCGGCAATCGCTTGCGGCCAGCACAGCCACCGCCAGCCCCTGCTCCGCCAGCTCAGCAGCGATGGCCAGGGCCGCCGGACCTGCGCCCACCACCAGCACATCAGTGGGCATCACACCGGTCGAAAGTGGCCTAATGATGCAGCAAAAAGCCGTATCAAGACTTCACCCTTCGCTGGCTGGGCTTTCAAGTTCGGCAGGGGAAGCGCCGGCGTCTTCGATGGTGAGGGCGACAGGTTCCTCCAGGACGACCACCTCCAGGACGGGCTCCTCCTCATCTTCGGCAGCCGGTGGCACCAGCACCACTTCGCTGAGGCGATCTCGGGCATCAAGCTTCTGCAAGCGCACACCCGTAGCCGCCCGCGACTGCTGCGGCACCGCATCGGCCTGGGTGCGCACGATCACCCCCTTCTCGCTCACCAGCAGCAGCTCCTCGCCAGCCCCGAGCACCTTGAGGCCCACCAGCACATCACTCTTATTGCGGAACTTGATCGCCCGCAGGCCCATGCCGGCGCGCTTCTGTAGGCGGAACTGATCCACCGGCACCCGCTTACCCAGCCCGCTGGCACTGGCCACCAGCACCCAAGGACCCTCGCTAGGCGCCACCTCCTCACTTTCATCGTCTTCAGCGCTGGCCGAGCTAGCCACCCGATCGGCGAGCTCGGCGGGCAGCACATCCATGCTCACCAGCTGGTCGCCGGGGCGCAGGTTCATGGCCCGCACGCCGCGGGCGGTGCGGCCCAGGGGCCGCAACTCCTCGTCGTTGAGACGGAAGTGGATGGTCATGCCGTTGCGCGAGCCGATCAGGATGCTGTCGCCGGGCAGGGCCAAGCGCACCCAGGTGAGGGCATCCCCCCCCACCAGATCGATGGCAATCAAACCATTGGAGCGGATATTGGCAAAGGCCGATAGACGGGTGCGCTTAATCGTGCCGCCACTGGTGAGCATCACCAGCACACCGTCATCGGTGAATTCACTCACCGCCAGCAGCGAGGTGATCTGCTCCTCGCGGGGAATCGGCAACATCTGCACAATCGGCGTGCCCTTGGCAGCGCGGCTGCAGATCGGCACCCGATAGGCCGGCACGGTGTAAACAACGCCGCGATCGGAGAACAGCAACAGGTTGTCGTGGTCGTTGCAACTGATGAACAGCCGCACCGCCTCCTCGCCCTGGGTCTTGGTGCCGGCCTTACCGCGGGTGCCGCGGCTGGTGGCCTCAAATTCGCTCACCGGCATCCGCTTCAGGTAGCCGTTCTCGGTGAGCAACACCACCGAACGCTCATTAGCGATCAGGTCGATGTCTTCGAGGCCGCCCTCGAGATCCAGAATCTCAGTGCGGCGGGGGGAGTGGTATCGAGTGCGGATCGCACCGAGCTCTTCGGTGATGATCGTGAGTACGCGCTCGCGATTGGCCAGGATGTCTTTGTAGTCGGCAATCTTGGCGACTAAATCCTCATGCTCAAGGCGGATCTTGTCGGCCTCGAGGGCTGTCAATCGCCGCAGCTGCATCTGCAGAATGGCATCTGCCTGGATCTCACTGAGGCCGTGGCGCTCCTGCAGCTGCAAGCGGGCCGTGGCCGCATCGGAAGCAGCCCGGATCAGGGCAATGATCGGATCGAGTTGGTCTAGGGCCAGTAGCAGGCCCAGCAAAATGTGGTCGCGCTCCTCGGCTTTGCGCAGGAAGTAGCGGGTGCGGCGCTCGATCGTCTCGATGCGGAAGTCGAGAAACACCTGCAACATCTTGCGCAGGGTGAGCAGCACCGGCTCCGACTTCACCAACGCCAGCATGTAGGCGCTGAAGTTGTTTTGCAGCGGCGTGAGCTTGAACAGGTTGTTCAGCACCACTTGGGGGTAGGCATCACGGCGCAATTCGATCACGATCCGCATGCCATCGCGGTCGGATTCATCGCGGATATCAGAGATCCCCTCCAGCTTCTTGTCGTTAACCAGCTCGGCGATCCGCTCAATCAGCGAGGCCTTGTTGGTTTGGAAGGGCAATTCGGTGATGATCACCGCATCGCGATCGGGGCGGCCCTTCACCTCCAGCGTTTCAATCGAGGCGACGCCCCGCATCGTTACTGAACCGCGGCCGGTGGTGTAGGTGTCACGGATACCGCGGCGACCCAGGATCTGGCCTCCCGTGGGGAAGTCGGGCCCCGGGATGATCGCCATCAACTGCAGATCGTCGATGTCGGGGTTGGCGATCAGCGCCAGCGTCCCGTCGATCAGCTCAGTGAGGTTGTGGGGTGGGATGTTGGTCGCCATGCCCACGGCGATACCGGTGGAGCCGTTGAGCAGCAGCTGCGGAATCCGCGCCGGCATCACGGTGGGCTCTTGCTGGGAGCCATCAAAGTTGTCGGCGAAATCGACCGTTTCGGCTTCGATATCGTCGAGCAGGCTGTCGGTGGTCAGCGCCTGCAGCCGTGATTCGGTGTAACGCATGGCGGCCGGGGGGTCGCCGTCCACCGAGCCAAAGTTGCCATGCCCATTGACCAGGGGCATGCGCATGTTGAAGTCCTGGGCCATCCGCACCAGGGCGTCGTAGACGGCCGTATCGCCGTGGGGGTGGTACTTACCAAGTACCTCACCGACCACACGGGCGCATTTCCTATAGGGCCGGTCGCTGGTGAGACCCAGCTCATACATGGCGTAAAGGATGCGCCGGTGCACCGGCTTAAGGCCATCGCGGGCATCGGGCAGGGCCCGACCCACGATCACGCTCATCGCATACTCCAAATAGGAGCGCGACATCTCGTTGCGCAGATCGGTCAGGATGATTCGCGAATCACCGTTGCCACCGGACTCCCCCGGAATATCAGCACCGGGTCCGCTGGGGTCCGCCATGGATGACCGTCTTTACCAGTGGTCAGTTTATCTAAAGCCCAGGGGGAATGCCCAAATCCGATCCATTCCCGCCACGCCAGGAGGCGGAGCTAAGGCTCAAGCAGCAACGGGGCCAGCTACAGGTGCGCGCCGCCGCTGATTTTCGCAGCCTGGTGCTGCAAGCCGGGCTGGCCGAGGCCTACGCCAGCACTGATGTGGTGGTGGCAGCCGATGCCGGCTTCAGCGACCAGGCCAGCCTGCTCCTAAGCCTCGGCCCCACGGATCCACCGATCCGCCTGCGCGACGGCCAGCTGGCCGGAGTGGCGGGGTTGGCGGGCTGCGGCAGCGGCGAGCTGGTGCTGCCGATCGGCGGCGGCCTAGGCGATGCGATGGGCGGCGCCCAGCTGCTCGGCGCCCTGCTGCAGGGCCGGGCCCTGCCCTTCAACGCCAGCGGCGAGGCCACCGCCCTGCACCCGCGCCGGGAGCTGCACACGGAGCTGGGGCTGGAGCAGATCGGCGCTGGCCGGCTGCTGCTGCAGCGGGCCATCAGTGAAAACGGCGTAGTCGCCCTCAGCCAGGCAGAAGGGCCCTGCCCCAGCCCCTACGGCACCCTGCTGGGTCCAGCCGCCAACGCCCTTTATTCCTGCGGCGGCGCCGGCAGCATCGGCCTCACCATGCCGGGTTTGTCGCTGCTGGGGCCTGGCTCACCGGTGCTGGTAGGCGGCGCCATCGGCTGGGTGATAGGGGCTGGCAGCGGCCACCAGCCCGGTTGCCGGCGCCAGGCCAGCGGCCACGCCCGCACCCCCGGCGCGGCCGCCGCCGTGAGCGTGGATTTGCACGGCCTGCGGCCCGAGTGGGTGCGCCCTTGTTTTTTTGAGGGCCATGGCAGCGCCCTACTGATTGCGATTGCGGCGCCGGTGCCCCTGATCAATGCCGAGGTAGCCCGCCAGGCCGCCGCTGGCCCCCAGGAGCTCGAGGCGCCCGTGCTCGACCTGTCGGTGCCGCGGCGGATCAAACCCAGCCTGGGCTCGGTGAGCTACGCCGAACTGCTCAGCGGCACGATCCAGGTGGCAGGCCGCTCAGTGGCCTGTGCGCCCTCCCACAGCCCGCGACTGGCCGCCGCCGCCTGCGAGGCCCTGATAGCAGCCCTGATCGACGGCAGCTTCCCCCTACGCCTACCGGTCGTGCCGCTGAGCAGCCGCCCCAGCTTGCTGCCGATTGAGGCCTAGGGCTTGGAGTCTTAGCCAACCGCACCTAAGCTCCCGCCACATTCCTATCCCCGCCGCGCCGCCATGGCCGACGACACCACCACCAACCCCGACACCAACCCCGATCCCGCCAGCCCCAGCCAAGAGTTTGGGGCTGTTCAACAGCCAGTCGAACAGCCAGTGGAACAGATTGTTGAGCAGGTCGTTGAACAGGCTGTTCAACAGCCCGCTCCAGAGGCGGCGCCCCCCGAACCCAGCATTGCCGCCACCCTGGTGATTGAAGCCAGTCCCAGCGCCGGCTCCAACTCGTTCAGTGACGAAGCCGAGCCCCAAAGTGGCGAAGGTGGTGAGTGGGATCTGCTGCTGGGCAAGCTGCGCCAATGGCTCGATCAAAACGAGCTCAACAACCTGTGGGCCCAGGCCCGCAAACCGGTCACCATCCTTGCTGGCCTGGTGGGCCTGCTGCTGGTGGTGCGGGTCTACAGCGCCGTGCTGGGTGCCCTCGACAGCCTGCCCCTGGTGCCCGGCCTGCTCGAGCTAGCTGGGGTGGTGTGGGCGGTGCGCTACGGCATTCCCAAACTGCTGCGCAGCAGCGAGCGCGAACGGCTGCTGGGCGGTCTGAGCCAAAGCTGGAAAGCCTTCCGCGGCAAGGCCTGATCCCACCTTGCCCCGCGGCCTGCGGGCGGCTGGTTGATAGCTTGTCCCGAATTAGTTAACTCCAGGTGGACATTCAGCTCGGTCGCTTCCGCACTGTGCGTCGTGCCTACGGCATTGACGAGATCGCCCTGGTGCCGGGTGGCCGCACGGTTGATCCAGCTATCACGGACAGCAGTTGGAGCCTCGGCGGCATCACCCGCGAGATTCCGATCATCGCCAGTGCCATGGACGGGGTGGTCGATGTGGCCATGGCGGTTGAACTGAGCAAACAGGGAGCCCTGGGAGTTTTGAACCTGGAAGGCGTCCAGTGCCGCTACGACGACCCCAATCCCATCCTCGACCGCATCGCAGCGGTGGGCAAGGAGGACTTCGTGCCCCTGATGCAGGAGCTCTACAGCCAGCCGGTGCGGGAAGACCTGATCCGTCAGCGGATTGCCGAGATCAAGCAGCAGGGCGGCATCGCGGCGGTGAGCGCCACTCCAGTGGCCGCCCTGCGATTCGGCAAGGCCATCGCCGAAGCCGGCGCCGACCTTTTCTTCGTGCAGGCAACGGTGGTCAGCACCGAGCACATCGGCCCTGAGGGCCAGGAGAGCCTCGATCTTGAGCACCTTTGCCGCACCTTCGGGGTGCCCGTGATCATTGGCAATTGCGTCACCTATGAGGTGGCACTGAAGTTGATGCGGGCCGGCGCCGCCGGCGTGATGGTGGGCATCGGCCCCGGTGCTGCCTGCACCAGCCGCGGTGTGCTGGGTATTGGCATTCCCCAGGCCACCTCAGTTTCAGATTGTGCCGCCGCCCGCGACGAATATTTCACCGAGAGCGGCCGCTACGTGCCGATCGTGGCCGATGGCGGCATCGTCAACGGCGGTGACATCTGCAAGTGCCTGGCCTGCGGCGCCGACGCCGTGATGATCGGCTCCCCCATTGCCCGCGCCAGCGAAGCCCCCGGCCGGGGCTTCCACTGGGGTATGGCCACCCCTAGCCCGGTGCTGCCCCGCGGCACCCGCATCAAAGTTGGCACCACCGGCAGCCTGGAAAAAATTCTGCGAGGTCCGGCCGGTCTCGATGACGGCACCCAGAACCTGCTGGGCTGCATTCGCACCTCGATGGGCACCCTCGGCGCCCGCACCATCAAAGACATGCAGAAAGTGGAGGTGGTGGTCGCCCCATCCCTGCTCACTGAGGGCAAGGTCTACCAAAAAGCCCAGCAGCTAGGCATGGGCAAATAAGCAAGGGCGGTTGTTTCTACAGGCGGGACAGACTGCAGCGTTAGCCTCAGTAGGTGCGAGCTTCGGCTCTCACACTCCTCACACCCTCCAGCCCGGCGCGTCCGGGCCTTTTGTCTTCTCCCTGCCCAGGCTCACCGGATCACGACCTGCAACGGTCGTGGGTAGGCCTTAAACAACCTTGCTAGATTCGCCAAACCCTGATCCTGCAAGGATGTCCAGCGCCGCTGCTGTCACTGATGCCTCCTTTGAGCAAGACGTGCTCAAAAGTGATTTGCCCGTGCTGATCGACTTCTGGGCCCCCTGGTGCGGACCTTGCCGCATGGTTGCGCCAATCGTCGACGAAATCGCCACCGAATTCGAAGGCAAGATCAAAGTATTCAAGCTAAATACCGACGAAAATCCCAACGTCGCCAGCCAGTACGGCATCCGCAGCATCCCCACCCTGATGATCTTCAAGGGGGGCCAGAAGGTCGACACCGTGGTTGGTGCCGTGCCGAAAACAACCCTGTCGTCCACAATTTCCAAGTACCTCTGAGCGCAGTTGAGCATCTAGTTCTGAGCGACCCATCCCATTTCGGCCAGAGCCCTTTGCAGGTTCTGGCCCATGAGCTTGAAAACCACCCCCAGCGGCATCTGATCGAGCGCTCCCTGGTTTCCCTGCTGCAGGTGGGTCGCCACGAGCATGGCCGGGATGAATGGCGGCTGATCAGTGGGGCGCTGGCCGACATCAGTGAGGCCCTTGAGGTCTTTCGCCCGCGCCGCCACACCCGCAAGATCACCGTCTTCGGTTCAGCGCGCACGGTGCAAAGCGACCCCAGCTACGCGTTGGCCGAAGAGCTGGCCCGCTATGCGGTGGCCGCTGGATTTGACGTAATGACCGGCGCCGGCGGCGGCATTATGGAGGCCGCCAATAGCGGCGCCGGCTGCGAGGCCAGCATTGGCCTCAACGTTGACCTGCCGTTTGAGCAGCACGCCAACCGCTTTGTGAGCAGCTGCGATGGCCGGCTGCTCCACTTCCGCTATTTCTTTACCCGCAAGCTTTTCTTTTTGCGCGAGAGCGATGCCCTGGTGGTGATGCCAGGCGGCTTCGGCACCCTCGACGAGCTATTCGAATCGCTCACCTTGATCCAAACCGGCCGCACCCCACCGATTCCCCTGGTGCTGCTTGCCCCTCCCGGCAACCCCTTCTGGAGCGGCTGGCAGCGGGATGTCAGCCAGGGGTTGGCCGCCAGCGGCCTGATCTCCCCCGAAGACGGCGACATATTGAGGGAGGCCCACAGTGCCGAGGAGGCAGTGGCCCACATCAGCCGCTTCTATCGCCTTTTTCACTCCGCCAGGCTGGGCGACAACCGCATCGAGCTGCTGCTCAACTGCGCCCTGCAGCCAGTTCAGCTAACTGCCCTCAACCTGCACTTCGATGATCTGGTGGATGAGGGTGTTATCCAGGCGAGCGAGACCGTCGACGATGCCGGCCTGCTGCGCCCCTGCCTGAATTTCCACTTCAATCGCCGCCGCATCGGCCGGCTCTACCAGCTGCTCGACACACTCAACCGGCTGGAGGTGCCTCCAGAGCAGCTGCTTACGGAGCCCGGCCGCCGCCAACCCAGTTCTTCGGCCCCATGAGTCGCCTCGGCTTGATCGATTACGGCATGGGCAATCTGCACTCTGTGCAGCGGGCTTTCGAACGGCTTGGCGCAACGGTCCAGCCCGTTCAATGCGGCGCCGAAATGGAGGGCTGCAAGGCCCTAGTGCTGCCAGGGGTCGGAGCCTTTGATCCGGCGATGGAGCGCCTGCGCCAGGGTGGTCTGGCCGAGGCGATCACGACCTGGTGCGATGCCGGCCGGCCCCTGCTGGGCATTTGCCTGGGGCTGCAGCTGCTGTTTGAGGCCAGTGACGAGGGCAAATCAACCGGCCTGGGCCTGCTCCAGGGGCGGGTGCGGGCCCTGCCCCGCCGGCCTGGCCACCCGATTCCGCACATGGGCTGGGAGCCCCTAGTGCCAGCAAACCCCAGTCCCCTGCTGCCAGCCGACAGCCCGGAGAGCTGGGTGTATTTCGTGCACTCCTACGCCGCCGAGCCCAGTGATCCGGCCTGCAACACCGCCCTGGTGCGCTTCGCCGACACCGCTGTCACCGCCGCTGTCTGGCAGGGCGCCATTGGCGCTTGCCAGTTTCACCCGGAAAAATCAGGCCCCCACGGCGAGGCGATCCTGCGCCGCTGGCTGGCCTGGCTCGATGCCTTATGAGCCTGCGGCTTAGCGGGGGCCGGCGGCTGCAGAGTCCACCGGGCAGCATCGCCCGCCCCACCAGCTCCCGGGTGCGGCTGGCGGTAATGAACCTGCTGGCAGCCGAGCTGCCCGGCTGCGCCTGGCTGGATCTATGCAGCGGCAGCGGCGCTATGGCCTGCGAAGCCCTGCATCGGGGTGCTAGCCGAGTTGTGGCGATCGAGCAGGACCGCCGCATCGCCGCCGTGACCCGCACCAATCTCGAAGCGGTGCATCAGGGGCTCGGTGACGCAGGCCGCCAAGCAAGCGCCTGGGCGGTGCACTGCCGCGAGGTGGGGCGATGGCTGGCGGAGGCAAATCAACATCCAGCCTTTGATTTGATCTATGCAGACCCCCCGTACGCCGCAGACATTTATGCCCAGATAGCGAGTGCTGTGCTGGCAGGGGGCTGGCTCAAGCCAGGAGGCACCTTGATTTGGGAATGCGCCAGCTCCAAGCTGCCAGCGATTCCAGCCGGGTGGAGCAAGCTCGATGAGCGGCGCTACGGCAGCACCAGCTTGCTGCTGCTGGACCAAGTCCACTGCTGCACCGATTGAAGTGTCGACTGAAGCTCAGTCGAGCAGGGTGCCCCGGCGATACTGGTTCCAGGCGGCTACAAACAAACCAGCCAGGGTCACGGGGATCAGACCGAGCACGATGCCGCAGAGCAGGGGTTCGATCATGGGAGCACTGACAAGGCGTTCAGGGCACAATTGTTCCACGCCCATCCCCCACATCGCGAGCGCCCCGCACCAACTGTGACCGGCCAACCCCTAAACCCAGATGCCGCTAAAGGGCGCCGCGGCCTGATCGCTGCCCTGGTGGGCATGGCGGCCGCGGCCTGCATCGTGGCGGTGTTACTGGTGCTGCCTGCGGCCCAGGCCGATCCCTACAGCCGTCAGACCCTTGAGCTCAGCGGCTCCAGCGAGAAAGGCGGCCGGCTGTTTCGGCTCAATTGCGCCGGCTGCCACGGCATCGCCGCCCAAGGGCTGGTGGGCCCCAATCTCCACGGGGTCGCCGCCCGCAAGAGCTCCCGCCAGCTGATACAGCAGGTGGTGAGTGGCCGCACGCCGCCGATGCCCCGCTTCCAACCGGAACCCCAGGCCATGGCGGACCTGCTGGCCTATCTGAACGGTCTTGTGTGAGCGGCGCCGCCCAGCTGGCCGTGGTGCTGGTGGAACCCGCCGGGCCTCTCAACGTCGGCAGCGTTGCTCGCCTCTGCGCCAACTTCGACGTAGGTGAGCTGCGCCTGGTGGCGCCCCGCTGCGACCACCTCGGCGAGGAGGCCCGGCGCATGGCCGTACACGGCGTCTGGCTGCTGGAGCAGGCCCGCCTGTTCCCCAGTCTCAGCGCCGCCCTGGCCGACTGCTGCCGGGTGGTGGCCACCAGCGGCCGGCGGTCCGGCGAGCCCCTACCCCTGCAAGCACCGGAGCCGGCCCTGCGCTGGCTGGCCCAGGCCAGGGGCCCCTGCGCCCTGGTGTTCGGCCGGGAGGATCGGGGCCTCAGCAACGACGAGCTGCTCCAGGCTGGCCAGCTGCTCACCCTGGGCAGCGGCGATGCCTACGCCTCCCTCAACCTCTCCCACGCTGCAGCCCTGGTGCTGCATAGCTGGCATTGCTTAGGGAGCGGCTTGGGAAGCAGCCCTGAGGTTGGCGCCCTGCCGGAGCCAAGCGACCGCCAGGGCCTCGAAGCGATGCTCGGCGATGCCGAGGCCCTGCTGCTCGAAGTGGGCTTCCTCCATCTCCACACTGCCCACGCCCGCATGGCCAAGCTGCGGGGGCTGCTGCAGCGGGCCCAAATCTCCACTGAAGAGGTGGCCCTGGTGCGCGGCATGGTGCGCCAGCTGCGCTGGGCCAGTGAACGCGGGAGCAACCCTGGTCAGACCCCTTAACTTCAGGTCACTTCGTTGGAGTGGCCCGTGACCGCTGGCCGTCAGCCCCGTAGCCCCAAGAACCGCTGGGGAGGCCCCTTTCGGTTGGTGTTGCGCCTGGTGGTGATGGGAATCGGCCTGGGCGTGGTCACCGGCACCAGCCTCAAGCTGCTGGCCCCCCGCCTGGCCCAAGGCGCCAGCAAGGCCCCCAGCCTCGACCTCGGCGCAGCCCGCAACAGCAAGGGCCTCGATCCGGGGCAGTTTGAAGCCCGCACGGAGCTGGCAGCGGTGAGCAAGCGCTGGGGCGAGCTGGCAGCAGCCCAGAAAGACCTCACCGCCAGCGCCTTCCTGCTGGTGCTCGACGACGGCCGCTTTGCCCAGCTGCAGCCCGACCTACCCCTGCCGGCCGCCAGCTCAATCAAAACGCCGATCCTGCTGGCAGGCCTGGAAGACCTCGACAACGGCAAGTTGCGCTGGAACGAGCCCCTGCCCCTCACAAAAGAGCTGGTGGGCGGCGGAGCCGGCTGGATGGCCAACAAACCGGTGGGCACCCGCTTCCCGTTTTTTGAGGCGGCCACCGAAATGATCCGGGTGAGCGACAACAGCGCCACCAACCTGCTGATCAAGCGTCTAGGCGGCAAAACGACCCTCAATGAGCGTTTCACCGCCATGGGCCTGCCTTCAACGGCAGTCAACAACTGGCTGCCCGATCTCGACGGCACCAACACCACCAGCAGCCGCGACCTGGCCAAGTCGATCGCCATGGTGGATATCGGCGAAAGCCTGAGTCCCCGGGCTCGGGACCTGTTTAGGGAAATCATGGGCAGCTCCCGCACCAACACCCTGATTCCCCTGGGCTTACTCCAGGGGCTCGGTAAAGATGCCGCCGACCCCGACAGCGAGCTGCTCAGTTTCGGCATCACCGTCTACAACAAAACCGGTGATATCGGCATTGCCTACGCCGATGCGGCCCTGATCCAGCTCCCCAACGGCCAGCGCGCCGTGGCGGCCTTCATGGTGAAAGGTCCGTTCAACGACCCCCGCTCCACCGATCTCATCCGCGCCATGGCAGCTGAAATTTCAAAAACCCTGGTAGGCCGCAAATGAACCGCCCTCGCCTGCTCCAGGCCAGCTGGCTGCCCCTGCTGCTGCTAACGAGCCTGGCTGCCCCCGCCCTGAGCCAGACCAAACCCAAGCCAGCAGACTCGGTGCTGCGCCCCCAAACCGTGGCGCCCTTGAGCGGCAGCCTGGATCGGCTGCTACTGGTAAACGACAACAACCCCGAGCTGATTCGCGCGCCCGGGATCCTGCTCTCCACTTTCCCCGGCGCCGGCCGCGGCGTGCCTGCAGCCCACCTGGATGTGGCGCTAAACGGCCGCTTTGATCTGTTCAGCCATCACGTGTATGCGGGCAAGCCGGAGAGCCTCGACTCCACCCTGTGGCTGGCGGTGCTGGCCGCTCCCCGCGGCCCCGGCCCCGTAACCCTGAAGCTGCTGGCTGGCTCAACGGCCCTATCCCAGGCGGTGGATCCCGGCCAGGCCGGCGCCCCCTTCCTGCCCCTGCCAGCCCTGATGGTTCAGGGCACTACGCCGGTGTGGGCTGGCCCCGGCAGCCGGGTGGCCACCGAATTGCTGGCCCGCCAGCGCAGCCCCCAACTGCCCGCCAGCTGGACCCTGCCGCCCGGCGCCCCCAGCACCCGGGTGGTGCTGCCCCTGCCGGTGCGGGGCCTCGATCCCCTGCTCAACGGCCTCAACCTGCAGATGCGCCTAGAGAGCTCGGGCCCCGTGAGCCTGGCCACCCTGGCGGCCTTCGGCAGCGGCAATCAGCCGCCTGACCCCTCCCGCTGGGCCGCCCTGCTGGAAGGGGATCTCAGCCCTCGGGAGCACAGCCCCACCCCCCGGGGCAGCAAGGGGGGCATGGTGTATTCGCGGGTGAGTGGGGTGCAGGTGGGCAGCGTTTGGCGCAGCCGCCTCAGCGATCCGGGCAAAAACTGGCTGAGCATGAGCCGGGCGCCGATCTCCTGGCCGATCAGCAGCCTGGAGCGCGGCACCCTGGGCACCGGCCAGGTGCAAACCGCCGAGCTGCAGGCCTTTTACCCAGGCACGGCCTGGGCCGCCCACGGCAACTACGGCGTCGAATACGACCTCAGCATCCCCCTGCGCAACGACACGACCAAGCCGGTGACCCTGCAGCTGGCCCTGGAATCGCCGCTCAAGGGCGATGCCGCCATTGGGGGCCTGCGCTTCAAAAGCATTGACGGCATCGCTAGTGGCAGCCGGCCGGTGATGTTCCGCGGCACGGTGGAGGTGACAGGCCTTGATGGCGCCAGCCCGGGCAGCAGGCCCGTTGGCCGGCGCAGCTTCCATCTGGTGCAGCGTGCTGGTGAACCCAGCCCCGCCTTTGGCACCATCAGCCTGGCGCCAGGGGCCAGCCGCCAGCTGCAGGTGCGGCTGATCTATCCGGCGGATGCCACCCCGCCCCAGGTGCTCAGCCTGCTGCCGCTTCCAGAT
>NZ_JAGQDB010000120.1:0-5459 GCF_024346495.1 Cyanobium sp. A1C-AMD
ATAGGCCGTGGGGAACAGGAGCAGACCAGACCACCCCACAAATACGAAGCGGTCGCGCTTGAGCCAGTCATCGAGGATGTCGAACCATCCCCGCTGCGGCGCGCGGCCTAAGGCGATCGTCATGAGAGCGGCTTCATGAAGCGTTACATCGGAATACTACGGGTCACAACCGTCAGGTGCGCAAACCCGTCGCAACGCTGAGCAGATTTACCTAGGGGCCGCCAGTTGCGTTTTGCCCAAGTCGCTTCTTGCACCATGGGGGACGGGATTCGCCACAGTGGGGCAAGCCCAACCCCCATCCATGTACGTAGTCGAGCTCTCCCTCAAGCTCAGCCCCATGCCTGTTGCCGTTCAGCGCAAGGAGTTGAACGATGCCCAGGTCCTCTACAACCAGGTGCGGCAGGTCCTCGAAGGCGATGGCCCCCGACTGCTGGAACTCACTTGCGAGAAGGAGGAGGAAAAGCGGATCACCTTGCTTTGCAGTGAAGTGGTTGCGGTGCAGCTGTACGAGAAATCAGCCATGGGTAGCGGCGGCAAGCGCCCCGGTTTCAGCTTCGACAGCTGAGCTGCCACGGCATCGCGCTGGAGCCACCCGGTCATGACGACTCCTCTAACCGTTGAGCGCCTGAGCTTCGCCTGGCCCAATGGCCGCCCGGCCCTGCGTCACTGCAACCTGCAGATCCCTAGGCCAGGGCTATGGATGCTGGTGGGCACCAATGGCAGCGGCAAAAGCACTTTGCTGCGGTTGATCGCCGGGCTGCTGGAGCCCCGCAGCGGCCGCATTCACGCTGCCGGCAAGGCCGCACTCGTTTTTCAAAACCCAGACCATCAGCTGCTGCTGCCCAGCTGCGCCAGCGACCTGCAACTAGGCCTGCCAGCAGATTTACGGGACGATGAACGGCGCTCCCGAGTGGCCGAATCCCTTGCCCAAGTGGGGTTAGGCGGTTTTGAAGAGCGGCCGATCCACACCCTCAGCGGCGGCCAGAAGCAGCGCCTGGCCATAGCCGGCGCCCTTGCCAGCGACGCCGATCTAGTGCTGCTGGATGAACCAACCGCCCTGCTAGACCCCGACAGCCAAAACGGGGTTTTGCAGTTGCTCTGGCAGCTCACCCACCGGCCCGCAGCCCCACTCACTGCCCTTTGGATCACCCACCGGCTTGAGGAGCTGCAGCACTGCGATGGCGCCGCCTTGATGGAGCACGGCTCCGTGGGGAGCTGGCAGAACGGACAGCAGCTAGCCCAGCGCTTGGCCCCCTTGCAGGGCGGCAGGGCCGAAGGGTAAGGTCTTCGAACCGGTTTGATCCGGCTTATTCCTCGGTAGCTCAGCGGTAGAGCGATCGACTGTTAATCGATTGGTCGCAGGTTCGAATCCCGCCCGGGGAGCTTATTCACCAAACCGCAGCCCTTGGGTTGCGGTTTTTTATTGCCCGCGCCGCAACAAAAAACCAGGAAGAAATCCTGAAGATCCGGCCAAAGATGACAGCGGCAGGGCTTGCCCCCACTGGCCTGAGTCAGGCGAACGGGCGCGATCAGCCCAAAAGAATCGTTTCAGCAAACCTTCAATCAGCGGCCGAGCTCACCCATCCGGGCAAAAATGGAGAAAATGCGCTGAAGTTCGCTGCGGCGGTAGCGATTGCTCCTCTACCTGATTCCATGAAGCCCTGCATCCTGCTGATCGAAGACGACAGCGACATGCGCGAGCTGGTGGCAGGCCACCTGGAGCATGGCGGCTTCGACGTACAGCGCGCCGAAGACGGCATCAAGGGCCAGGCTCTAGCCCTGCAATACAGCCCTGATCTGATCCTGCTGGATCTGATGTTGCCCAAGGTGGACGGCCTCACCCTCTGCCAGCGCCTACGGCGCGATGAGCGGACAGCCAAGATCCCGATCCTGATGCTCACGGCCCTCGGCAGCATCAAAGACAAGGTGAGCGGTTTCAATTCCGGCGCCGACGACTATCTCCCCAAGCCCTTCGATCTCGAGGAGTTGATGGTGCGGGTTAAGGCGCTGCTGCGCCGCAGCGACCATGCCCCCCTCTCCACCAAGCACAACGAAATCCTCAGCTACGGCTGCATCACCCTGGTGCCGGAGCGCTTTGAAGCCATCTGGTTTGACGAGCCGGTGCGCCTCACCCACCTGGAATTCGAACTGCTGCACTGCCTGCTGCAGCGCCACGGCCAAACCGTGGCACCTTCCCTGATCCTCAAGGAGGTGTGGGGCTACGAACCTGACGACGACATCGAAACCATCAGGGTGCACGTGCGCCACCTACGCACCAAGCTCGAGCCAGATCCCCGTAAACCCCGCTTCATCAAAACGGTGTACGGCGCCGGCTACTGCCTGGAACTGCCCAGCGAACGTCAAGCCCAGGCCAGCTGATCAGATCCCGGCCAACTCCAGCAGGGCCACTTCCCAGGCCAGCCGCGGCTGCACGTAGGCGCGCAGCTGGCTGCGCAGGCGTTCCAGACGCTGGAGCTGGGCCACCGGGGCCTGCCGCCTCCATAACGCCAGCTGCCACCAGCCAAGCAGCCATAGCTGTTGTTCAGCATCAAGGGCCTCGGCCAGATCCCTTGCCAGGGCCAGGGCCTGGAGGGGCTCCGCAGCTGCTGCCAAATCCAGCAACCTTGCCGCCAGCCCCTCAGGCAGGGCTGCCCAGGCCTGGCGGCAACGCAGCAGGCCCCCGGGCGAACCTGCGGCCAGCTCCAGCAGTTCAGGTGGATCGGCCGTTGGGGCGGGCTCACCGCAGCGCTCCAGCACCACCGCCAGCTGCTCGGAGCTGAGCCGGGTGAAGGGGATCTGCTGGCAGCGGGAGCGAATCGTAGTGAGCAGCTGCTCTGGCTTCGCCGCGATCAGGATCAACAGGCCCTCGCCGGGCTCCTCCAGGGTTTTGAGCAAGGCATTGGCTGCCCCCTCCGCCATCGCTTCGGCGTCCTCCAGCACCACCACACAACCCCTGGCTTCCACGGCCCGGCGGGATAAAAAGCGCGAAACGTCGCGAATCTGCTCAAGCCGCAGCTGGGGTGCAGCCCGGCGCGCCAAGCCCAGCTCCTCGGCCTTGGAAGCCGGCACCAACTGGCCTTTGTCCTGATAGGTGGGCTCCACCCAGAGCAGATCCGGGTGGTTTCCCTCCTGCAGACGCCGGCGGATACCGGCATCGCCCTGAAGCCCTGCCAACACGCCCTCCAAAAAGCGCAACGCCGCCAACCTCCGCCCGACGCCATCAGGGCCGGCAAACAAATAAGCCGGCGCAAGCCGCCCCTTAACCAAAGAGGCCTCGAGCAGGGCTACGGCCCTGGTCTGACCAAGCAGGTCCTCGAACAGGGCCGTCATGGGGGCGAACCAGCCGCAAGCTCGGCCACTAAGCCGCAGCAGGCTGCCGCCACCTGCTCCGGCGCCCCGGTGGCATCGACCCGCCGCCAGCCCCGCCCTGCGGCCAAGGCCGCAAAACCATCGATAACCCGCTGCAGAAAAGCCTCGCCGCTGGCCTCGATGCGATCGGCAGGGCGCTCACCGCGGCGTCGCAGGGATTCGGCCAGGGGCAACTCCAGCCACAGGGTGAGATCAGGCGCCAGGCCTCCTGTAGCCAGCTGCTCCAGCTGGGCGATACGGGCCAGGTCGAGGCCGCGGCCATAGCCCTGATAGGCCGCCGTAGAGCCGCTGTAGCGATCGCTCAGCACCCAATGGCCGGCCGCCAGAGCCGGCCGAATGCACTGCTCCACATGCTGGGCCCGATCGGCGGCGTAGAGCAGCAGCTCGGCCATTGGCTCCGGCGCCGCCTCACCGGGGGGGTGCAGAAGCAGCTGACGCAGGGCGGCCCCCAGGGCAGTGCCACCCGGCTCCCGGGTCACCAGCAGCTCGGCCCCGGTTGCCAGCAAGCCACTGGTGGGCAACCAGCGGCGTAGAGCATCGATCTGGGTGCTCTTGCCACAGCCATCGATGCCCTCAAGCACCACGAACCGACCTTGGGGAGCCACTGCCGGCTCTGACACCTGGAAATCAGCTGTCATGGTCCCTGCCATCCTGCAACAACAGGGCATTTGCCACCACCGTGATCGAGCTAAGGGCCATCAGCAGGGCAGCCAGCGGCGGGGTTAGCAATAGCCCAAAGCCGGGCAGCAACACACCGGCCGCCAGGGGCAGCACGATCAGGTTGTAACCAAAGGCCCAAGCAAGGTTTTGGCGCACCTTGGCCATGGTGCGGCGGGCCAGCAGCAGGGCCCGCACAATGCCGTCGAGCTGCTCGCCCATCACCACCAAATCGGCGCTGTCCTGGGCGATCTGGGTGCCCGTTCCAACGGCGATGCCAAGGTCTGCCGCAGCCAGGGCAGGGGCGTCGTTGATGCCATCACCCACCATCGCCAGGGCGCCGTAGGCCGGATGCTGCAGGATGCGCTCCAGCTTCTGCTCGGGCCGCAGTTCCCAGGCCAGCTCGGCCTCAGCCAGACCCAGCCTGCTGCCCAGCTGCTGCACCGGCTCACGCCGATCGCCACTGAGCAGGCCAAGCTCCAGATCCATGCCCCGCAGGGCTGCCAGCACCGCCGCCGCGTCCGGGCGGGGCTGATCATTGATTGCTACTAATCCGAGCAGGCCCAGCTGGTCGTCGGCCACGGCCAGCACGCTGGCACCGTGACACTCGAGCAGAGCCTGGCGAGCAAGCAATGGAGCTGAAGGCGCCGGCTCCACCCAGGCCAGCCGTCCAACCCGCAACCGCCTGCCCTCAACCAAGCCCGCCACGCCTTCACCGGCTGTGGTGTGGGAATCACCCAGCTCAAACAGCGCCAGATCACGGCGTTGGGCTTCCTGCAGCAAGGCCTGGCCCAGGGGATGGCGACTGCCCGCTTCAAGGCTGGCCGCAAGTTGCACCAGCCGATCGGCATCAAGATCAGCGAGGGGCTCCACCGCCGCCACCAAGGCACGCCCCAGGGTGAGGGTGCCGGTTTTGTCGAACAGCACAGCCTGGATCCGGGCAGCGGTTTCAATCGCATCACCACCGCGAAACAGCAAACCCTCCCGGGCAGCCTTACCGGTGCCCACCGTGATGGCGGTGGGGGTAGCTAGGCCCAAGGCGCAGGGGCAGGCCACCACCAACACCGCAATTGCTAATTGCAGGGCCAGGGCAAAGGGGGTTTCGGCGCTGGTGCCAAGTACCCCATGGCCGGCGTGCCCCCCGGCATGACCGGCGGTATGGGGGGAGTTGAGCACCTGGGGCCAGATCTCGGTGCCTAGCAACCACCAAAAAAGCAGAGTCGCCACCGCTATAGCCAGCACCACCAGGGTGAAGCGCCCGGCGATCCGGTCCACGAGGGCCTGAATTGGCGCCTTACGCGCCTGGGCACGCTCCACCAAATTGATGATCCGGGCAATGGCGCTGTCGGCCCCACGGCGACTCACCTCCCGCACCAGGGGCGCCTCCAAATTGAGGCTGCCGGCGGCGAGCTCGCTGCCGGCAGCGGCCTGCA
>NZ_JAGQDB010000121.1:0-5389 GCF_024346495.1 Cyanobium sp. A1C-AMD
AGGCCTCGGTGCAACCACGCGATTTCGCTGGCTTGCACAAGTTGGCCGAGCTCTCGGGTGATCAGTTCATTGCTGGCTTGGTTCTTTATGATGGCAATGAAACATTGCCGATGGGGCATGGGCTCTGGGCGGTGCCACTGGCCACCCTGTGGCGGCTCTAGGAACCCTTTAGTTTCTGTTCAACAACCTGAAATCGCCGCATCTAACCCATCGATCACCGCCCGCAGAAACGGCAAATCGAGCGTCTCGATCGTGTCGGATGGTTGGTGGTAATGCGGATTGCGCATGAATGAGGTGTCGGTCACCATCACGGCGTTGTAGCCCTCATCCCAGAAGGGGCTGTGGTCGCTGAGGCGTACATCCGGCAGCTGACGACCCTTGAACGGCACCGGCAGCACCTTCGTTTTCACATGGGCCCCCATGCCGCCGCTGAGGCCGGGCAGCAAGGCGGCCGCACCGGTGTTGGCCACTAGAGCAATGAAATCGCCGCGGCTGCCATACACGGCTTTCATTGCTTCATGCGGATAGTTCTGCACCTCGGCCGTATAGCCGAGCATCTCCAGGCTGAGCATCAGGTGCAGGCGCTGGCCGCTGCTCTTGAGCTCACGGGCCAGGGCGGCGCTCCCCACCATGCCCCACTCCTCCTGGTCAAACGCCACCAACCAGACAGGGCGCTTAGGTGGAGTTTGTGCCCAGCGGCGGGCCAACTCCAGCAGGGCCGCCACGCCACTGGCGTTGTCGTCAGCGCCGGGGGAGCCCAACGGGCCGTCGTAGTGAGCAGCCACCAGCACCGGCGCCAGCTCCGGCCGCTGGCCCGGTAGCCGCAGGATCAGGTTCACGCCCGCATCCGCCCCCTCCCCGAAGTGGTGCTGTTCCACCGGCCCATGGGTCTGCAGCTCCTCCAGCACAAAGCTGCGCACGCTCATCAGCCCCAGCTCATCCCAGCGGGCATGGCGGGGGCGGACTAGCTGCTGGAGATCAGCGAGTAGCCGCTGCTGTGGCAGCTCAGCTGCGGCAGACCTGGTCTCGTCTGGTGGGGAGAGTGGCATCGTTCAGCAATCGGTCCGATCACCGAGTTTCCTGGATCTGTCCCATGTCGCTGGTGCTCCAGTGCGAACGACGACGGCACGGTTGGGGTTAGTGGCAACGCTCAAGGGGTGATGGGACTTATATCTCTGGTTCCAGCCCCAGATACAGGCAGAGGCCCTTGCTGATTGCCTCCATCTCTGCCGCCGACACCTGGCCATAACGCCGGCGGATGCGCTGCTTGTCGATCGAGCGAACCTGATCCACCAAGGCCGTAGATGGCTTAGTGAGCCCGCTGGCTCCTGGTGCGAGATCTGGGTAGAGAGCACCCTGGGCGGGGGTGCCCGTCACGGGAACCACCGCAATCAAGGGGAAGCGCTGATTGCTGTTCACAGCCTCATCGCTCACCACAACACAGGGCCTGGTGCCCTGCTGCTCATGACCCTGGGTGGGCTCAAGATCCACCAGCACCACCGTGCCCCTAGCCAGGCTCATGCGTCCGGCTCCTGCCAGCCCTGCTCCCCACTCCACTGCAGCGGCACACCGGCACTGGGGTCGAGCAGGTTGAGATCACCCGCCGGTAGCCCCTGGCTCCAGTTCTCCAGCCCCAATTCGGCAGTGATGAGGCTGTCGGGATGGGGCTCCTCCAGCGAGCGCAGCAACTCCTGCCGTTGCCTGCGCTTGAGCTCATGGCGCACAGCTTCTGCAATGAAGCGACTTCTATTGCGCTCCACCCGATCAATCCCCGCCACCAGCTCCGCCGGCATGGTCACCGTGACGCGCTCAAGAGGGGACGCGGAAACTGACACGCTGATATGCATTTGAATGTGATCATACTGCCGCCGTCGATCCGCTGGCCTGGTCAGGCGCCGCGGCAGACCGCGTCATGCCTCGTTATTCGCAGAAGACGCCTGCCTGCTCTGGATCGTTCCGCAGAAGCTGGTGCCATCGCGTTGCAACACCAGCCATGGCCAGCCTCCTCCTCGATCAAATCCTGGCCACCGCCAGCCCCTTGGATGACGTCTTCGATTGCGGGGGCGCATCGAGTTGGAACAGCACCGATGAGACCGCCCGGGACAGCGACGCGCCGCAAGTTTGAGGGCCTCAGCACTGATTGCCTCAGCCATTCACCAAGCCATCGACCCACTACCCACCATGCAGACCCAATCCCAGGGCTGGCTGTCCATCAGCACCGAAGGCTTCGCAGCCATGAATGCGGCAAGGCCGCCTGAGCATCTGGTCAAGGAACTGGTGCAGAACGCGCTGGATTCCTTTGCTGATGAACAGCCGGGCCAGATCACGCTGCGCTATGGCCTCCTCGGCGACCAGTTCCATGTGAGCTGCTCGGACAATGGATCTGGCATCGAAGAACTCGCCGATCTGCGCGTCGTCTACCTCACCCACAAGACCGACAGCCACCTCAAACGTGGCCGCTTCGGGCGCGGCTTTAAGGAAGCTCTCTGCATCGCTGAGCAAGCACGGGTAGCCAGTGGCCACCAGCAATTGGAGTTTCTGCGCGAGAACGGTGAACGCGTCAGCAGGCAGGCCTCTCTGCCTGTCGCTGTGAACGGCACGCAGGTGCACATGCAGATGCCATGGCCAGCGGAGATTGCTGCACAGCTGGATGACTACTTTTCACGCTTCCTCGTGCCAATAGGGGTAGAGCTCAACATCAATGGGCGCCAGGCCCTGCCGCGCCAAATCGAGCACGTCATCAGCACCAACTTGAGCACCGAGGTCTATGACCCAGGCAGCCAAAGCTGGAAGAAGCCGAGCAGGCGCACGGCGATCCACCTGGTGCCCACGGTCGGGCACGAACAGCCCACCATCTATGAGATGGGCATCCCAGTTGCCGCGCTGGATTGGAATGTGCCCTTCCACTGCAACGTGCAGCAGCGGGTGCCCATGAACCCCAACCGCGATGCGGTGGCGTCTGGCTATCCCCTGAAGTTGCATGTGGCCTGCTTGCCCACCTTGCTGGAGGAGATGGATGCTTCCACCGTGAAGGACGACTGGGTTGGCACCGCAGGTCGACGCTGCGATACAGCCGTGCAGCAGCAGATCCTGAAGCGGGCTTTTGGCGAAAACATTGCACGATCAGTGCCGCGCATGGGTGCCCGGCACTTCGATGAGGATGCTCGAGATCTAGGTGTGCAGGTCGTGAGCACGGCCCAAGCCAGCGGTGGCTTTCGGGAAATGCTCAAGCTGCATGTGCCGTCAGCTCAGGAGGTGGTCCGCCGCGATGAGCTCAGTAAGGCTGAGCAGGCTGGCGACGATGGTTTTTCGGTGCAAACCGCAGTTCGATTGGCGGATGATCGGTTAGGCCTAATTGAGAAGCAGGGTGGCTGCGAGCGGGGTCAGCATTGCCTCGACTTTGCCGTTTGGTTTTGCCAGCATTTGGTGGATAGTGGGCCGGTGCAGCAACAGGGGGTGAGCGGACAGTTAACCCGCAACCCTGATGGCAGTCGCAGCCTGTATGCCCACTGGAGCGCCACCAATATGCTCACCTTGGCAATAGATCAGGCCTGCTTTTGGCAGGAGCCTCTCGGAGCTGAAAGCCTCAAGATCCTGATCCACGAAGCCGCGCATGCCATGAACATGCACCACGGCTATGAATTCCGTGTTGAGGTGGAACGGCTTGCTGGTGTTGCAGCCAGTGTGATGTTTCAGCGCGGCGGGGAGATACGTGATCTATTCCCAGGGCTGTGCACGCCGATGGCTGCCACTGGTGGCCCTAGTGATCAACTCTCAACAGAGCAGCTTTCTACTGGGAGCGTTGCCGGATGACCTCGCATTCTGATCGTCCAGGCTTGTGTGCAGATAAAACTAGAGCCCAGGTGCGTTATGGGCGATTTAACCGTGGCTTTTATTGCTGGTGTTTTGCCGTAGGGGTTGTTCTGGGCATCTGGCTAGCTCAGCGTTGAAGGGTCCGTCGATGCATTCCAGGCGGTGGACGCTGGTTCATGACCTAGTGGAATAAATACCCAGGCAAAGAAAGCCGAAGCTGCCGCAATCAGCACATCGATTGACAGCGCGACGACTCGGCATTGTGCTGACGCAGGTCCAGTTCTTTCTCGTCGTTCGCACAGGAAGCCAGCACTAATCCACCTTGCGCCGCGAGTCTGGTTGCATCCAGTCACGAGCCGTAATGTGGCGCAGCTGCTTCAAGGGCTGGTTTGGCGATGACCATGCCACAAAGAACCGCCGCAACGCCGGCGGATGCTTGCACCGCCAGCTGGCCACGCTCAATCTTTCGCCACTGCTGGAGCTCGCTGCCAGCCATGATCCGGTGGTTCTGGCAGAAGCTCGTCTCCGTAGGGCTGCCAGCCAAGGCCGTAAGCGCTGGCTGCGGGAGCAGCTCAGCCGCGAACCGCTGCGCAGCTGGCAGATCGAAGGCTTCGGGGACGCGCGGCTGAGGATGCTGGAGAGCCATGGCCTGAGCAATGGCGAGCAACTGCGCGCCAACATCGATCGCCTGCGCTCTCTCTGCCTTGCTTCGGGGCAGGGCGCGAGGATCTCGTGCTGCTGCCGGAGCTGCTGACACTGCAGAACGGTGAACAGCAGCTGCAGGCCCTCGGCCGTGCCATGGCGACCTTCGAGGCCGCGATTGAGACTCTGCAACCCACGATCTGTGATCGCCGCAGCGCGATGGAGGCCCAGCTGAAGGCCTTTGAAGTCCTGTGCTGATGGCCGAGGCCTGAGGATGGGTATCGCCCAGCCACAGGTCCCTCGCGGGCGCCAGGCTGATCCGTCGCTTCCGCAAAAACTGCATCGTTACGCCCGTATTAACCGCATCAGAGACTTCTCTTCTGGGTCATTGGGCTGGCTTCATTTCCCCCGTCAGCGAACCGGAGTGCCGGCCAACACCCTCGCTCGGATGGTGTTGTGGTGATTCCCATCGGCGCCCTGGGGCCCAAGGCCAGCGTTCTGATCCAGGAACAGCCTTAGCGTCATGAGTCCGCAACACATCCTCGATGACCACATCTCCAAGCATGGTGATCCGGGTGTTTCTCTCGTCCACGTTCGTGGACTTTCAAGAAGAGAGGAGCCTGCTGGTGAAGCAGGTGTTCCCCAGCTTGCGCCGGCGAGCGCGATCACGCGGTGTGGAAATCGTGGATGTGGATCTGCGCTGGGGTGTGACCGCCGATCAGACCGAACGCGGCGAAACGCTGCCGCTGTGTCTGGCGGAGATTGATCGTTGCAGGCCCTATTTCATCAGCCTGCTCGGCGAGCGCTACGGCTGGGTGCCGCCGGCCGATCCCACCTATTACAAGCCGGCCCTGCTGGAACGACAGCCCTGGCTGAAGGAGCGCATGGGCGGCGCCAGCCTCACGGAGCTGGAGATCCTGCATGGCGTGCTGCG
>NZ_JAGQDB010000122.1:0-5350 GCF_024346495.1 Cyanobium sp. A1C-AMD
TGCAAGGATCTACTATCTTCTACATGAAAGATGATAGCAATAGCAACTCAGTTACTGAGGGCCAATCTGGCGGCAAATTTTTAGCTTGGAAGCAGGATGTAAACTCCGGGAAGGTCGAAGAGGTATTAGTTAATCCGGTTTTCAAGAAAGATGAGCCCGTTTCAGATGATAGTTCTTCCTTGAATTTCAATAGCCTTCAAAGCTCAGGTGGGGATAGTGTTGATACCCGTTTCACAGTAGTTGGTTTTAACAAGACCCCTGATCCGATGGAGGGCAAGAGTTCTTTTCTCTCAGCCTTTGCAGCGAATACAAAAACAGTTGGGTCACTACGTCCCACTCGTGGGGTCGACGGTACGGCCCCAACCCTTGAAAAAATTGCTCGGCAGTTTGGCGTTTCGATTCAGCAACTGATGCAGTCCAATGGAATTATCGATCCCAATCAAGACATTGAGGGTTTAACATTAACTGTTCCGGCAGATTTTTCCACAGTTGAGGCCATTAAAGTTGAAACGCCTACGTCACCAGCGGAGCTCGCAAAACTTTATGGACTTAGTGTAGATTGGCTGCTTGATCTAAATGGCATCAATAACCCTCATCAGGCGCTCGATGTAGGCAGTACATTTTACGTGCCTGGTTTAAAGCCGTTAAAAGAGATAAGCCTCAAAGACAATACAACCCCTGCAGAGCTTGCTGATCTTTACGGTCTCAATGTTTCTACATTGCTTTCTTTGAATGGCTTAACAGATTCTCAGCAGCCACTTAGCGCGGGCACTTCTTTTAATTTGCCTAGCCCTAGAACTCTTGGTACGATCGTTTTGGATCAGGCTGAAAGCCCTGTCGAGATCGCAAATCGCCTTGGTGTTAGCATTGAAGGTATTCTTGATCTCAACGGGCTGAGCGATCGAAATCAGAAGCTTGGTATTGGCACTCGAATTGAACTACCCGCTGCTCCATTGCTCCCCGATGCAAAGCCTGCCAATTCACCCCTTGAGTATGTAGACTTTGGTGCTTACACCACCTACTCTGTCACCTATCACTTAGAAGGTTCCCTAGTGCCATTATTTGCTCCTACCTTTTTTAACACACTTCGCTGACTGTCATGACTTGCATAGGTTTCAACAACAGAAGATTCCTTGCGATCGCGCCATTGTTTATGTTTGGCGTTGGCCTTCTATTTGCTGCTTTGCCTTCCAGGGCACAGCTCAGTGAAAACACCAATAACGTGTCCAGGGGCAGTAACAGTACATTCACCATAACGATCAACAGCGTTCACGGCATACAGACAAACGCATCACGGACCCCTGACTTTGCTGTTGAAACCTACGGGAATATGGTTGTTGGCCCTAACAGTACTTCCATTCAAGAGAATAAAGATGGTTCGTCTGGATACATGAAGGCTGGCTCCGGTGAAGCGCTTGGTCAGTCAACCGGAGTCTCAGGAATGCAGCGTATTAACTTTGGTGAAGGCACTCGCTACGAGGTAAAAATAATTCCAAAATCTGAGGCTGAAATCTGCTCAGACGCCTCCTCCTCCGGGGCAACCTGCAGCATTCCAGACGTGGGAACTGCCAGTGGTAGTTCTACTGGTTCTACAAGCACCTCTATTTCTGTGACATCCACAGATTCATCGTTTGTTAACAGCTTCGTCCGTACCTTTACAGCTGAGTAACCACCAATGCCTAATACTCCAAGCTCCACAGCTTTTTCCATTGTCCTATCGATAGGACTTTCTTTGGTTTTTGGTGATTTGTCTCCTGCCAGGGCTCAAGCTACCACACCTGGCTCTGAACAGTTTGCCTGCCCAAAATCTCAATGTACTCTTAATCAATCAACTGGTACTTCCACTTCTGTTGGAGTTGGTATTAGTAGTAGCTTTGGTGTGAACAGTACAGCGCAAAGTACTTCCAATTATAATGCAAGCGCTAGTGCCTCTTTGGTTCTGAATGCTTTTGACGGCTCTTTTCCCTCAAGTAGTATCAATAGTAGCCGTCAATCTGTTGGCGATTCCGCAACTAATTCGCCGATCACACTCACAATCACCTCGGAGGCCATCCAAAGCAAAAGCAAAGATGGTGATAATTCGGCTTTCCTGGCTGCCTCTAATTATACTTCTGATGAAAACAGCGCCTCTAGTGCAGAGTTCGATGCCGCTGGCTTTACTGCATCTCAGGACTTGCGTTTTAGCGGAGGTTCAGAAACAATAAATGAATCCATAGGTGACTCGAGTAGTAATAGCTCGGGTTCTGCATTCAAGGCAGATGTCGTCAAGCTTCTGGATAAAACGGGGGGGCCTGAGGTTGGGACTGCCAATTCTAGTTCTGGCTCACAGAGCCAAACACGCTTCCAAGCAGATATCACGACCTCTACATTTGTGAACGCCTTCACGAGCTCTTTTTAAGCCATGTTTGCCGGCCGTAAGTCTTCCACAGGTATTAAGCTTTCTAAGGCAGTCTATCCTGTTCTTGTTGCCTGTCTCACAATGGTACAAACTGCTGCTCTCAGTCAGAGCGCTGTTGTTACCAATAATGCGAATCCCTCGGCAGCCGTTTCAACTAATACCACCGGTGGGACCAATATTAATTATCAAACTAATAATCAATGGAGCAACGAGATGGGTTTCGCTCCTGGCGTTTTTTGCCGTACGCCTACCTTTTACGTTGGGGCAGGGACCGGCCAAAATTTAGGTGACACCATGGATACTCTTAACAATGGGACATCGCAATATTCGCAAAACTATAACGCAAACGTGGGAGTTCTTATTCCATTCGGCTCTACTATTGTTAGTGATTGCAAGCGCCTAGCCGGACAGATTGCTCGCGATCGAGAGATATCTTCTGATCTTTCCATGATACGAGCATGTGCAGCGTTGGATTCAGAAGGGATAATAGTCGATCCACGCAAATTTCCCACCCTCACTCGGTGTGCGCTTGTTCAGGGTGATCCTCCACTAACTGTTGATCGTGCCAAAGCGATGCAAGCTCTTAAGGTGCGACAGCAAAGCCAGCGACAGTCAGTGCCGATTCCCAAAACTGAAGTCATCAAGAACTAGCGTTTCGATTTATTGGCTAAGCTTTGCCCCATAAGCGAGTGCCCAACTCCCTCCCACTTGATGCGCTCGTATTTTTTATGTTTTTTAATTAATGAATCTCGGCTTGTGTTTGCCAGTTTTATTTGATACATCATGCAATTTCACTGCTCTTATTTTATCTGAATTTCCTAAGTGATTCTACGACTTTTGTTTATTTCTGAGCAGTCTAGCGAGAGGGCTGTGATGCTTACCCTTGGTACCCTTGCCACAGCCAGCATTTGACGTTGTGCGATGCGAATCCTCCGTGAATGTTCTTGCCATGAATCGTCGCGAGGGCGCGCATCAGGTTAAGGTTGCATTCGAATTTCTTTAGAAACCAGGCTGGCCCTCTTGACACGTCGCCAAAATGCTGCGCATATGTTGCGTATGTGCGTCAATGGGTTAGAGTTGTCATACCGGTTGTGGCCGGTACGTACCAAAACACCAAAACACTAAAGAGCCATGAAAAGGCGCCTTTCATTCGTAGCAGCGGTTTTCGCTGCCACGGCAACTGCTCCGGCATTGGCCCAATCCATGCCCGATCCGGGCAAGATGTTCATGATCAACGCAGTTACCCCTGGCGTGGTCAGCTTCTCTGGTGAGGGCACCGCTCAGTTCAACAACTCGAGCAGCACCTCCAATGCTTTCTCAGTTGGTTCTTCGACCAACTTTGGCGTAAACGCTTCGGCCAGCTCCACCAAGGATTACCTGGTTGATTCCAGCGCTCTCCTCGCGCTGAGCGGCACTTCCCAGCTCCAGCAAACGATCGGTACATCCTCCAGCGCTGCCAACACCATGGCCGCTGCTGAAGCAGCCTCCAAGGCAGCCGATTCGATCGCTAACCGGACCACTACAAGTGAATTCGGCCAAAACTGGAACGATTACAAGGCCCAAAACGGCGTTGATACTTCCTCCACTACTCAAAACACCTCCGCACTTGAGTACAAAACCGAAGCTGCGTATGTCGCTGCTCGCAAGGACTTCTTCAACGAGCAGATGACGGAGGCGTTCTCTAACGTCACCACTGCCAGTACTACATCCTCTTCGCAAGGGGCCAGTGGTCAAGGCATCATCAAGGGTGAGTTTGTCACCACTAATTCCAATAGAACTGACATTGGTGCTTCTGCAGGAAGCAGCGCGGCAAACTCTGCTAGCGCAACTAGCGTTGCCAACTCGGAGTTTGGCTCATCTTACATTGAGTACACCAACAAGTTCCTGAGCTACGCTGGTAGCGACAAGATCATCAACACGGAATCTGAAAAGGCCGCGGCATCTGCCGCAGGTGTTCAGTTCAATGAATCAACTGGAACTGCTCTTAAGGAGACCGCACAAGCTGGTACTCAGGAGAAATCCTGGACGGACGCAAGGCAAGAGAAAGTCGATAGCGTAATGTCGTCTCTCCAGTTGGCTTCCGCCTCCCAGGGTGCAGTTACCCAGGATAGCCAGGCAACGGTAACCGTCACCGGTGTCGGTTCTATCGCAACTCTGAATTCCCTAGACACCACCAACTTTAACGTTGATGTAGCTACTCGCCTGAGGAACTCTATTCCTGAGTCGAACGGCACGGCTAACGGTAACGCCGGTGGTAACTTGGCGACCTCTTCGTTCGCCAACCAATCAAACACCCTTGCAGCTAACGCTTTCATTCAGGCCTTTGGTCCGAATACTGTTAAGTTGATGGGTGATTCAGAGGGCAACCTGACGGGTGCTGAAATCCAAGGTCGCTTGGCTGTTCAGCTGTTCACCACAGACGAAGCTGGTAAAGCAGAATTGCCCGGCGTAGGCACTGCTCCTGCAACACCGTTGCAGACAGCTATTACTCTTCCCCAGTAATACTTAAGTTTCCGCTAAAGGGGGGGGCTTCCGCCCCCCTTTTCTTTGGGAATTTGTTCCACACCGTCCATTGAATGCCCCACTTACCTAGATGCTAATAGGCTAAAATATGGGTCGCTTTAACACAATTAAATCATGCTTTTTGCCAATTGTCCTGATTGGCGGGGCTTCTGCTGCGTTTGTTCTTTATAAGAATGGTGTCCCCTTTTTTAAGCAGTGCGATGGTGGTCGTCTTAACGTTCAAGGGTTGCTCGCCCAAAAGAATTACGCTAACTTAATAGGGTCGTGCATTCGTCAATCCTCTAGGGAGAAGGCGCCTAAGCATGCGGATTCAGAGTTTCCATCAGTTATCCAAAAGGAGCTCCCTGTTAACCTTTCGGCTGGTCAGGATGATCGTATTTCTATATTTTTAAAATCTCTCCCGTCTAAATCGCTGTATGCGCCTCCCGG
>NZ_JAGQDB010000123.1:0-5347 GCF_024346495.1 Cyanobium sp. A1C-AMD
AGAACCGATGACAAGGCAGCGTCATCACTGCCCTTGGATCTGGCGGGAAAAATCCTGACCGTGCTTGAGGTGGGTATTGAGGATTTGTTGGAGATGGTTGAGTGGTGAATTTCCCCCCTCTCAAGACTCCTCAGGTAATCGCCAGACTGGTGAGGGCACCTGAGTAACCCGTTATCTCAATCAGACCATCACTGGTGCTGGAAAATCCTGTGGTGCCGTCGTTCAGTGCCAAGAAGGTGCGGGTGCTGCTGCCAGATACAAATGTAAAGGTTGCTGCTTGGTTGGCACCAAAGATTGCTCTGGTGAGAAGTGCGGAAATACCCTTCTGGTTAAGGGTTGCGACCGTTCCTAGTTCCTTTGTATTCTCTGTTGAAACGTCAGTAGGTCCATCAAGGATGTCTGTGCCAATCGCGAAGTCAGTGATTCTGTCTAAAGAAGCAAGTCTGGATTCAGTTAGAGCAAAGCGGAGGGTATCAGCACCACCTAGACCAGTTAGCACATCTGCTCCATCACCACCAACGAGGACGTTTGATGCTTCGTTGCCCGAGAGGGTGTTGTTGAGTGTGTTTCCAGTGCCGTTGATGGCAGCAGTAAATGTAAGCGTCAGGTTTTCAACGTTGGCACCTAACGCATAGGTGATGGATGACTGAACAGTGTCAGTTCCTGCTGATGCTTCTTCTGTGACAGTATCTCCAGTATTATCAACCCGGTAGGTGTCGTTGCCTGCGCCACCAGCAAAGTTGTTATTCCCCGAGTTGCCCGTAAGGATATTATCCAACCCATTCCCTGTAGCGTTGATATTTCCCGTGCCAGTAAGTATAAGATTTTCAATGTTATCGCCGATCGCAAAACTAACAGAGGATCGAACAGTGTCGGTTCCTGCTGATGCTTCTTCTATGACAGTATCTCCAGCGTTGTCAACCAGGTAGGTGTCGTTGCCTGCGCCACCAGCGAGGATGTTCTTCCCCGAGTTGCCCGTAAGGATATTATTCAACCCATTGCCTGTAGCGTTGATATTTCCCGTGCCAGTAAGTGTAAGATTTTCAATGTTATTGCCGATCGTAAAGCTAACAGAGGATTGAACAGTGTCGGCTCCTGCTGATGCTTCTTCTATGGCAGTATCTCCAGTGTTGTCAACTAGGTAGGTATCGTTGCCTGCGCCACCAGCGAGGATGTTATTCCCCGAGTTGCCCGCAAGGATATTATTCAACCCATTGCCCGTAGCGTTTATATTTTCCGTGCCAGTAAGTGTAAGATTTTCAATGTTATTGCCGATCGCAAGGCTAACAGAAGATTGAACAGTGTCGGTTCCTGCTGATGCTTCTTCCATGACAGTATCCCCAGTGTTGTCAACCAGGTAGGTGTCGTTGCCTGCGGCACCAGCGAGGATGTTATTCCCCGAGTTGCCTGTAAGGATATTATTCAACCCATTGCCTGTAGCGTTGATGTTTCCCGTGCCAGTAAGTGTAAGATTTTCAATATTATTGCCAAGAATAAAATCGACAGAAGATTGAACAGTGTCGGTTCCTGCTGATGCTTCTTCTATGACAGTATCTTCAGTGTTATCAACCAGGTAGGTGTCGTTGCCTGCGGCACCAGCCATGGCGTCAACACCTGTTCCACCGTCGATGATGTTGTTCCTCCAGTTGCCTGTAAGGATATTATTCAACTCATTGCCTGTAGCGTTTATATTTCCCTTGCCAGTAAGTGTAAGATTTTCAATGTTATTGCTGAGTATGAAATCGACAGAAGATTGAACAGTGTCGGTTCCTGCTGATGCTTCTTCTATGACAGTATCTCCAGTGTTATCAACCAGGTAGGTGTCGTTGCCTAGACCCCCTGCCATGGCGTCAGCACCTGTTCCGCCATTGATGATGTTGTCCCCCGAGTTGCCTGTCAGGATATTATTCAACCCATTGCCTGTAGCGTTGATGTTTCCCGTGCCAGTAAGTGTAAGATTTTCAATATTATAGCCGAGTGTAAAACTAATAGAAGATTCAACAGTGTCGATTCCTCCCGGTTCTTCTTCTATGGCAGTATCGCCAGTGTTGTCAACTAGATAGGTGTCGTTGCCTAGACCCCCCGCCATGCCGTCAGCACCTGTTCCACCATCGAGTGTGTCATTGTTGATAGTTCCACTTAGATTGTCGTTCCCTGCTCCCCCGCTTAATGATGCCCCTTCCGCTCTGATCTCTTCGCCGCTTGGGAGTTTCAATATGACAGTATCATCATCTGAGTGCACTTGATTTACCTCATTGGCTCTTAATATTTTGCCCCTAAGCTTTAGACTGAAATACTCACCCTCGTCTCCCTGGGTATCTTTTTTGTTAAATCGCGAATCTAGATAATGCCCAAATTCTTCAGTCAGCACATCGGAAACCTGACTCTTGCTCCCTCCTGCTAGCCAATCCGAATTCAGGTAAATGGTCTGAGTCGTGGATGACCACGCACCAATTGCTCCCCCCATACCAGAACGACTGAGTAGTTCAATTCTTGGGATATCAGACCATTCACCCGCCGCCAACCTGCCGTTGAGACCCGCAAGAGACGAAGGCACAGTCTCAAGTTCCAGTGCCTGGGACGCTGCGCTGACTAGTGCACCAGAGACCGCCCATGACTGCAACTGGGTCCGCCAGTCGCTCAGGTACGCCAGGAGCAGGGACTGCATGGGGTCTTGGGCAGTGGTCATGGTCAGTTCTCTTTTTGCTTGCTAGATCTGCTGCATCCTGCTGAACCGCATCGGCAGTAGGGCAAAGACTGCTGTACAACTTTAGTACTAGTTGGGTGCCCTCGCTTTCCCGTCGTCTGCTACCTAACCTTGCGCAGATTGACTGCAACGCATTTGGACAATGCAGTTGCGCAGTTTGCTAGATCGCTTCTTCGCTTTGACCATCATTCTTGCTAACGGCGCATTATTTCACCCTTCTTTTGTTGTCCGACCAAGGAGTCGTGTCCACCCCTTTGTCCCGTCACCGCTGTATTTGCTGATAAAAGCCTCGTAAATTCCACTATTAGTTTACCCATCAAAAGATCCTTTGGTGTAACCCGTGATATAGATCGATCCATCGGCAGCGGTGCTGATGGACAATACCTTGTCAAATGTAGTTGATCCCAGTAGTCGTGTCCATGCCTTTGTCCCGTCACTGCTGTATTTGCTTATAAAGACATCTTGTTCTCCACTATAAGTTTGCCCATCCAGCGATCCCATGGTTCCCCCGGTGATATAGATCGATCCATCAGCGGCGGTGTTGATGGAGGATGCAAAGTCACCATCAGATGTTCCTAGGAGTCGTGTCCATTGTTTAATTGGTTCATCCGCCATAAAACCCTCCAGAACCCCATAAGGATCAAAGGCATCAGGACTGGGGCAAGTCACTACACCCGTTATCCACTCACTCTACGCTATCTCTACAATCTCTTCCAAATCTCGTTGCGACCCGTTAATGCAACTACCGCACGGGTTCTTAGCGATTCTCAGGGGTTATGCAGTACCTGCATAAGGTCTGGATGTGTTCTGCGTGACACTCCAACTCCTCCGCCTCCAAGCCACCACCCAAGCCACTCCCAGTCCTTCCCGTAACCCTCCAAGACCACCCTCAAACCACCACTCAACCTGCCAAGACCTCAGGTGGATGCTGCTTCAGCACCTCCTTGAGATACCTGCCCGTGTGACTGGTGGGATGCTCCGCCACCTCTTCAGGAGTTCCCGTCACCACGATCTCACCACCCTTATCGCCCCCATCAGGACCCAGATCAATGATCCAGTCGGCACAGCGGATCACATCGAGGTTGTGCTCGATCACCAGGATTGAATTGCCCTTATCCACCAGGCGCTGCATCACATCCATCAATGGCTCGGCAAAGACCAGAAAGCAAGCTGTATCAAGGGTTTATGGGACCCTCACAGTAGAAAGCCCAAGTCCAAGCCGTCCTGCCCATTATTTCCCAGTTTTTGGCTAAGAAGGGCTACAAACTCCTGGTGATGGCTTGGCTGGTGATGAATGCACCAAGTAGCCCAGTAGCAGCACCCACACATCCTGTGAAGAAACCTCCTGCCCTGCGGAACAACAATGGGGTCGTTCAGGTCCGATTGAGGATTGATGGCAAAGAAGCATTCGTCAATCGTATCGGCAGATGGGATGACCCTGTAGCAATCGCAAAAGCACAAGCAATCAGTGCCCAGATCTGGTCTGATGTGCAGCAAGGATCATTTGATGCCTCACTCCGTTCCTACCAAAGCAATCCAGAGAAACCTGATGTGGGACTACTTGCTGGCTTGATGCACTTTGCTCACACCAAAAGGCAAGGAAGGACCATTCACGCCTACAGACTGGTCAGGGACTATGGAAAGACCCTGAGGAACAAAGGGGATGTAGAAACATTCGTGCGTTGGATGCAGGAAAGGGGACTGAGCAACAGGACCATCGAAGGCATCCTGTGCGAATGCAGAAGGGTATGCCCTGGAAGCAAGGTGATGTTTACTCACCGCTTGAAGTTCCAAAAGAAGTCTGTCCAATCGGATGTGCTTGGTAAGGATGAAATCCAGGCAGTTTTGATGGACCTCAAGGCAAACGACACCTGGTATTACCCACTCTTTGCTCTGTGGTTGAGCACAGGTCTTAGAAATGGGGAACTGCGAGGTTTGACGTGGGATTGCATCAAGTGGTCAGAAGGAGAACTGCTGATTCACAAGGCACTACGGGTAGATGGTCTCAACAATCACAAGTTCCTGTGGGCATCAACCAAAACAGGTAAAGAACGCATCGTGCCATTGAATCCAATGGTCCTTGCGGTCCTGGAAGAACACAAGAACCAGATGCAAGCATCAGGTCTCTATAACCCCAATGGTCTGGTGTTCCTTACCCCAGTCAGTCACAACAACGTCTACGACAGTCTGTTGGGTGCTGTGTTCAAGAGGTCCTTGAAACGTTGTGGTCTACAACCTCGACGGTTGTATGCCCAACGGCACACCTTCCTCTCTCACGCACTGGCGATGGGCAACTCACCTGCTGATTTGGCACAAGTAGCAGGTCATAGCACCGAAATGCTCCTGAAGACCTATGCCAAACCAACAGGAAGGGTGCTGATGCCGAGTTGGTAGCTATTCCACAATTCTATGCAGCACTCAGGATAACACTTGACCTTCTCTTCGAGTTGTTTTAATAGGTCAGATGCATTGCCATCCAGTCTCTCCCAAAGAAAATCCCAGAATCCACCCCAGAGCTCATTCTCCTCATAGGCATCATAGATATCGGCATCTTCAGGAAGATTGGGAATTTCCTTGCGAACATATAACTCCCGAATCTCAGAGAGCTCAGTAGAGTAGTCAAAGGCAATACCATTTTGA
>NZ_JAGQDB010000124.1:0-5337 GCF_024346495.1 Cyanobium sp. A1C-AMD
CTGGGCACTCGCACGAGGCGCACGCGATCCCGCAGGTGGTGCTGCAGGGCCCCGCTGATGCAGCGGCGCAGGTATGGAGCGGCAGGCTCGCCAGCGCGGCAGCTGGGAGCGGAGCGAATCAGCGCCTCACGGGCTACCTGGATCAGATCCTCCCGCTCAACCAAAGGAAAGAAGCGGCGGACTGCAGCTGAGGCAACGGCATCAGCCAGGGAGAGGTGCTCCAGCACTAGGACATCGCGGGCATGGCTCCGATCCTTGACCCCGCCCCGCACCATGAACAGGCCTGCGCGGCACTTTGAGGGTTAGGAAGCCATACGGCAGCCCAGTCAACGCAGGGGCTGCATCCCCGCAGAAAGAAAGCCGCAAATACGCCCCGCCAAGGCAGCACAGGGCTTTAATGGGGCTGCGGCTGAACCCTTGCCCCACCTGCCATGCGCGGCCCTGAGAATCCAAGCAAGTGCAGGACGAGCCAAATCGTTGATTTATGCAGACAGCGCATAAATCACACCAACACCAACAAATAAGGGGCGATTCTTTTATGACCCTTAAAGAGCTCTGCACCCCGCGTCCCTCGGTCTTCGCGGCAGATCGGCGCGCCACGGTGCTCAACCTCGACACCTTCCTCAAGGGCGAGGTGGACGGCAGGGCGTTCTTTGAGGAGAACTACTTCACGAACGGGATGCTCGCTCTGGTGGAGCGTGCCTTCCGTCATCTGAGTGGCTCTGGTGCTGGCTCCTCAGTGTTTCAGCTCTCCCAGGCGATGGGAGGCGGCAAGACCCACAGCATGATTTCGCTGGGGCTGCTGGCCCGGGATCCTCACCTCCGCCAGGAGGTGTGCGCTCAGATCGAAGGCGGCAATCCTGCCCCGAGCTTGGGTGCCTGCCAGGTGGTGGGCTTCAACGGCCGCAGCACCGATGCCGCCGGGGGGATTTGGGGTTCGATTGCAGAACAGCTGGGCAAAGGCGCGCAGTTTGCCAAATACGTCAGCCCGCCAACGGCCCCTGGACCGCAGGCTTGGAAAGAGCTGCTGGGCGAACAGCCGCTGGTGATCTTCCTGGACGAGCTGCCGCCATATCTGGAATACGCCGTCGCGGTGCCGGTGGGCAATGGCAACCTGGCCACGGTGACCACGGCAGCGTTGGCGAACCTGTTCGTGGCCGTCACGGAGATGCCCAACGTTTGCCTGGTGCTCTCCGACCTAGGCGGCACGAACTACTCCGGCGGGCAGGACAACATCAACCAGGCGGTTGATAAAGCCATCCAGCAGCTGACGGGTGAATCGCGGCGGATCGCGGTGCCGATCACGCCGGTTAATCCCAATGGCGACGAGCTGTATCACATCCTGCGCAAACGCCTTTTTGCCGAGGTGGCACCCCAGAACGTCATTAATGGAGTGGCTGGCTCCTACCGGGAGGCGCTACGGGAAGCGGTGAACATGAACCTCACTACCACCACACCGGAATCGCTCTACACCCGCATTCAGGACTCCTACCCGTTCCATCCAGACCTGCGGGAGTTGGTGGGCAAATTCAAGGAGAACGAGGGGTTCCAGCAGACCCGTGGTGTGATCCGCTTGATGCAGATGGTCGTCTCCGACCTCTGGCACTCAGGCAAGGCAGCTGGTTTGGAGCTGATCCATCCCTACGACCTCGACCTCAACAAGGAGGAGCTCGCCTCAGAGGTGCGCACGATCAACCCCAGCTTGAGTGAGGCAATCGCCCACGACATCGCCCATGGCGGTGATGCCGAAGTTGAGGTGATCGATGAAGCCAACGGCAACACAGACGCCTCCGATGCCGCCCGCCTGATCCTGGTGGCCTCTCTGTCCACTACTCCTGGCGCCATCCACGGAATGCGGGAGTACCAACTGGTGGACTGCCTGCAGCGACCTGGCCGAGACCTCTCGTCGTTCAAGCCGAACGTTCTCGACAAGCTGGCAACTCGGGCCTGGTACCTGCACAACTCGCCGGACGGCCGGCTGTTCTTTAAGAATCAGCAGAACCTGGCTGCCAAGCTGCGCTCCACCGCCCAGTCGCTCCACAACGAAACCGTAGAGCGGATGCTACGGGAGCATCTACAGGACTACTTCGAGCCCAGCCTGCGCGACTGCTTCCAGGTGGTGAAGGTGCTGCCCCCGCCCGATGAGGTGCAGCTCGATCAGGAGAAAACCACGTTGGTCATTACCCGTCCTGGAGGGCAGGCCAATGGCCTTCCGGTGTCGCAGGACTGGCAGGACTGGTGGCAGCAGCAGCCATTCAAGAACCGCGTGCTGTTCCTGAGCGGCTCGAAGGACACCTACATGCGCATTCTTGAGGCCGCTCGACAAGCGCGCGCCCTAGAGAGCATCGAGGCTGACCTCAAAAGCGAGAACACACCTGCAGATGACCCGCAATGGCGCGCACATGATTCACTGCAAGCCCGAATCGGTTTGCAGTTTTCTTCTGCGTTAAAGGAGACTTTTGATCAACTGGTCTATCCATCAAGGGAAAGCTCCCTGCGTCCTAATTCTGTGATTTTAGATTTTGCAGGAAACACCAATGGCGAGGCCACGATCAAAGAGACCCTGAGAGTTGCCAATAAATTTACGGCCGACATATCAGATGACAAATTCCGCGCCTTTGCGGAAGCTCGTCTCTTTGGCTCAACTGATAGTGCCGTAGCTCTGTGGAGTGATGTAAAGCGTGCAGCTGCGACCCGCACCGACTGGCCGCTGCATAAGCCGTCGGCACTCGATGACCTGAGGGCCGACGCGATCCAGCGCGATCGCTGGCGGCCTGAGGGCAACTATGTGCGCAGGGGGCCCTTCCCGCCGCCGACCCCCAGCATTGAGATTCGAGAAGGCGCCCGGGATGAAGATGGCGATGGGCGTACCTATCTGCAGTTGATCCCACTGCACTGCGACAGCATTGTGTTCGAAAGCGGCGAGAGCGAGCCCACTACCGCCTCATCGTCAGTGCCTTCAACGGCCAAGTTTGAGGCCAAGGGCTTGCAATACAAGTTCCTGGCGTTTGACAGCGAGAACCCTGAGCGCCAAAGCGAGGTGAAGACCTGGACAGCGACGCTGCGGCTCAAGAAGCAGCTGCATGACCGCGGGAATCACTACGAGGTGGAGCTGTTGGCCTTCCCCCGGGCCAATGGAGTGAGCATCCACTACACAACGGATGGCTCCTCGCCGATCGGCAGCAATGCGGCGGTGTACGACGGGTCGATCCGCGTGCCGGACAACTGCCGCAAGGTCTGCGCCGTGGCCCAGGCCCCGACCTACTCGCTGACCTCCCAAGGGATCGTGCAGGACATCCCCAAGCGCGGAGAGGAGGTGCGCACCATTGATGCCACCCGCCCGGCGCGCTGGCAGAAGGTGAGCAAGCTCGATGACTCAGGGGCGGTGTGGGACCTGATCACCCGGCTGGAGCAGACCCCAGGTGTGCTGGCCTACGACGTGGAACTTTCTGCCAAGAGCAGCAATGGTGAGCAGATCGTGGACTACTCCGGCTCGCTGGCCAACGGTTACGGCGGCGCCGAGCTCAAGACGGTGGCTGGCAAGCTCCAGGACATCGTGCAGGACGGGACGCTGCGGATGGAGATCGGCAACTTGGGCTTCTCCACCGGGCAAGCCCTGATCGACTGGCTGAACGCAACCAAGGAGCCGTTCAACCTCAGCTACGTGGACCAGGACTGAGCCATGGCCAGAACCCCAGTAGCTTCACGCAAGAGCATCGGCCTGGGCTTTGTGCCAGAGGAGAGCCGCCATGGCTTTCTGATCCACATCCCCAAGGGCACGGCCAAGGGCGACCTGATCTCGATCAGCGAGTACCGCGGTGACCGCTTTAGCGGAGCAGATGTCACTTCCCTACCGGCTCCGCCTCCTTCCGACCCTGCGCTGCGGGTGACGTTGGACCGGGGGCGCTGGGCCGCCCTAGCGCCTGCTTTCTGGGAGGAGGCCAACCGGCGGCTGCGGGCTAACGGCCTGGCCACCGCCAAGCTCACCAAGAGCCCCACAAAGCCAATCCCGGTGCACCCATCCCTGGGCAAGGAGCTCTGCGTGCTGTGCTGGGCAGTGGAAGAAGCTTCGATCGACGACATCCCAAATGCCCTGCGCAACTGGGAAGCCTTGGCACCGGAGGAGCGCTGGTGGCTGTACACGATGTCGGTGGCCACCACCGGCCAGGCAATGAATAAGGGGGTCGGATGGCGCAAGGCACTGCGCGCCGCCATCGCCGACAACCCCTTCGTGAAGGGAGAGGGAATGTCACCCAAAGCCCGCCGTGAACTACTTGGCCACTCGCAACTAACGCTTGAGATCTGAGATGCAGAAAGCCTTTATCGAAACCCAGTTTCCCATCGCCCGCCTTTCGGCGGAGTCGTACAAGGAGAGGAAAGCTGTTTCGGGCCAGACTCTGACTGGGCTCGGGAAGTGGTGGGGTCGCAAGCCGCTGATCCTTGTGCGCGCTTGCATCCTTGGGATGCTGATGCCTGCGTCAAACGATCCGAAGAAAGATCGAGAGATCTTTCTCAAGATCCTCACCATGGATGACGATGGCACTTGGCAGCGCCAGAAGGGAGACATCCCGGTTAAATCCTGGCGAGAAGTGTCCCCCTCAGAGATTCAGGACAAGTACTTCGGATCACGAGGCTTCCAACGCGGCATCAGCGACGAAGAGAAGGAGTTTGTGCTTGCGGAGATCTGGGAAGGTCTCAGCGATCAACAGCGAGCGCGCCTAGATGAGCAACGCAAGCGACCAATCCCAGATCGCAACACTTTTGACACCCTTCCATATGCCGAGCGTCTTGATTTTAGCGAGCGCCCAGAGAACGTGTGCGGCCCCTCCGAAGCAGCGTGGCAGGAGATAAATCAACACCTTGCCACTACCGCGTCAAATCTAGAGCAGCTAGTAGAACAACTTGGACAAAGAAAGTTCGGACATGTACCACGAGTAGGAGATGCATTTTGTGGTGGAGGTTCCATACCCTTTGAAGCCGCCCGACTCGGCTGCGATTCCTTTGGCTCTGATCTCAATCCAACTGCAGGCCTACTTTCCTGGGCAGGCCTCAACCTTGTCGGCGGCGATAAAAAGACCAAAAACGAGGTAGCAGCTGTCCAGGCCAATGCCTTTGCCGCGGCAAACAAGCAAATCATGGAGTGGGGAATAGAAAGCAACAACAAAGGCGAGAGAGCCGATGCTTACATCTATTGCCTTGAGGTCAAGCCACAAGGTTGCGAGTACTACATTCCACTAGCACCCAGCTGGGTTATTGCAGAAAAGACTAGAATCGTCGCAAGCTGGGATCGATTGGAAGGCACAGATAGACTTCAGCCGACAATTAAGTCAGTTGATA
>NZ_JAGQDB010000125.1:0-5215 GCF_024346495.1 Cyanobium sp. A1C-AMD
ACCCGAACGGCATGGCCGTTGAGCTTGCCCTGCAGTTCAGGGAAGATCAGCCCGATCGCCCGGGCCGAGCCGGTGGTGGTGGGGATCAGGCTCTGGATGCAGGAACGGGCCCGGCGCAGGTCGCTCTTGAAGGCATCGACCACCACCTGGGTGTTGGTCACATCGTGCAGGGTGGTGATCGAACCGTGGCGGATGCCGAAGCTTTCGTGCACCACCTTCACCACCGGCGCCAGGCAGTTGGTGGTGCAGGAGGCGGCGGTGAGCAGGCGGTGGCGGGCGGGGTCGTAGAGGTGGTGGTTGACTCCGTAGACGATGTTGAGGGCTTCCTCTCCAGCGATCACCCCTTTCACCGGGCAGGCCACGATCACCCGCTTCAGGCCGAGCTGGGTGAAGTAAGGCTCGAGAGTTTCTGGGGTTTTGATCTTGCCGCTGCATTCGAGCACCAGATCCACATCGGCGCCGGCCCAGGGCACGGCGGTGGGATCCTTCTGCTGGCTGTAGCCCACGGGCTGGCCCTCCACCAGGAAGCCCGTCCCGTTCGCTTCCACGGCCTGGGGCCAGCGGCCATGCACCGAGTCGAATTCCAGTAGGTGGGCGGCGGCGGCGGCATCGCCTCCCGGATCGTTGACGTGCACCAGGGAAATGCCGGGCCGGCCCCAGAGGGCGCGGAACACCAGGCGGCCGATGCGGCCGAAGCCATTGATGCCGATCTTCATTCGCAAAGCCCGCGGTGCTACGAATATAGATCAACTAGAGTTGATTCAAGACGTGTTGTCGATCACATGGCCGATCCAGGGGCTGTTGCCAGTCCACCCATCCAGTCCGAGCAGGCCCGGGCGCTCCTCAAGGCCCTCGCCGAGCCGCTGCGCCTGCAGGTGATCGAAGCCCTCGGCGACGGCGAGCGGTGTGTCTGTGATCTCACCGCCGATCTCGGCCTGGCCCAGTCGAAGCTCTCCTTCCACCTCAAAGTGCTCAAGGAAGCCGGCCTGCTGGCCGATCGCCAGGAGGGCCGCTGGATCTACTACAGCCTGCGCCCGGAAGCGATCGAACAGCTGCGCAGTTGGCTGGCGGACCTGGGAGCCCAGTGCGGCAAGCCGGCGAGCCGCTGCACGTGAGCAACGTCACCCCGGCGATGCGGTGGCTGCGCACCAGCCGGCCCGGCCATGTCGCCCTGCTGGCCGGCCTCGTGGCCGCTTGGCTGCTGCTCTACCGGATCAACGAATCTCTCTGGGAGGTCGTGCTGTTCGGTTGGCTGGGTCTTGATCCTGGGCAGCGGCTGAGCGAAACCCTGCGCTTCTTCTTCTACGACTCGATCAAGATTGCCCTGCTGCTGAGCGGCATCATCTTCTTGGTGACCGTGCTGCGCTCCTATCTGAGCGTGGAGCGCACCCGGGCCCTGCTGGCCGGACGCCGTGAAGGGCTCGGCAACGTCTTGGCCGGTCTGCTCGGGGTGGTCACACCCTTCTGCTCCTGCAGTGCGGTGCCGGCCTTCATCGGTTTCCTGGCTGCGGGCATCCCGCTGGGGGTCACGCTGAGCTTTCTCATCGCCAGCCCGATGGTGAACGAGGTGGCGATCGGCCTGCTGTTCAGTCTGTTCGGCTGGCGGATCACACTGATCTACATCGGCTCCGGCCTGCTGATCGCGATCCTGGCGGGATGGGTGCTGGGTCGCCTACGACTGGAGCGCTGGGTCGAACCCTTCGTCTACGAAACCAAGCTGCACGGCCAGGCCGTGGAGAGTTCGCTGGGCCTTTCCTTCGAGCAGCGGCTTCAGATGGGGGCCGAAGAAGTGGTCTCCATCCTGCAGCAGATCTGGCCCTATCTGCTGATCGGCATCGGCGTGGGCGCCTTGATCCACGGCTGGGTGCCCACCAATTTCTTCGCCACCCATGCCGGCCGCAGCAATCCCTTCGGTGTGCTGCTGGCGGTGGGAATCGGCATCCCGCTGTATTCCAATGCGGCGGGTGTGATGCCGATGGTGCAGGCGCTTTATGAGAAGGGACTGCCGATGGGCACGGTTCTCGCCTTCATGATGAGCGTGGTGGCCCTGTCGGTGCCGGAGCTGATCCTGCTGCGCCGGGTGCTCAAGCCACCGTTGCTGGCCGCCTTCTTCTCGGTTACCGGCCTGGGCATCGTGCTGATCGGCTACATCTTCAATTCCATCCTGCCCTGATCCTTACCCCCATGGACATCAAGATTCTCGGCAGCGGCTGCAAGAAATGCATCACCCTGGAAGATCACGCCCGCAAAGGAGCCGCTGAGCTGGGCCTCGAGCCGAGCATCGAAGCGGTTCACGATCCGGTGGCCATTGCCGCCTATGGGGTGATGCGGACGCCGGCGTTGGTGATCGATGAACGGGTCGTCGTGGCGGGGCGGGTGCCCACTGCCGATGAGGTTCGCTCCCTGCTGAGCAAGGCATCGACGGATTGAGCAGGCAGCGTCGGTTCAGCCCCCAGCTTCCCTCCACTCCCGCTCTGCTCCCAACGGCATGAACCCGAAGTCCACCGACCATCACCCGCTGGCCCCCGACGAAAAGGCAATTCTGGCCAGGCTGTCGCTGCTGGATCGGTTCCTGCCGCTCTGGATCCTGTTGGCGATGGCGGGCGGACTGCTGCTGGGTCGCTTCTTCCCCGCCATTCAGGGGGTTCTCGATGCCGTGAGGATCGGCAACACCTCCCTGCCGATCGCCGTGGGGCTGCTGTTGATGATGTATCCCGTGCTGGCGAAGGTGCACTACGAGGAGCTTGGCCGGGCGGCGCGCGATCGCCGTTTGCTGCGGCTTTCACTGCTGCTGGTCTGGGGGCTGGGGCCGGCGCTGATGTTCGCCCTGGCCTGGATCTTTCTTCCGGGTCAGCCGGCGTTCCGCACCGGGCTGATCCTGATCGGCCTGGCCCCCTGCATCGCCATGGTGCTGATCTGGATCGATCTGGCCCAGGGGGATCGGGAGGCGGCCGCCCTGCTGGTGGCGATCAACTCGATCATCCAGGTGCTGGCCTATGCCCTGCTGGGTGGTTTCTACCTCAAGATCCTGCCCGGCTGGCTGGGGCTGGCCACCCAGGACGTGGCCTTTTCGATGGCGGAGATCGCCAAGGCGGTGCTGGTGTTTCTGGGGCTGCCCTTGCTGGGGGGCTACCTCAGCCGCCGGATCGGCCTGAGCCTCAAGGGACCGCGAGCAGCGCTTCATCCCCTTCATCAGCCCGTTCGCGCTCTACGGTCTGCTGTTCACGATCGTGGTGATGTTCGCCCTGCAGGGGCAGGCGATCACCTCCGATCCGCTCACGGTGGCGAGGGTGGCGGTGCCGTTGCTGCTCTATTTCTCGATCATGTGGTTCACGGCCTTCGCGGTGGGCCGGCGCAGCGGGCTCAGCTACGCGAAAACAGCGACGCTTGCCTTCACCGCCGCCGGCAACAACTTCGAGCTGGCCATCGCTGTGAGCATCAGCGTCTGGGGGGTCAGTTCCCGCCAGGCGCTCGCCGGGGTGATCGGCCCCCTCATCGAGGTGCCGGTGCTGGTGGCGCTGGTGTACGTGTCGTTGTGGCTCAGGGGCCGCCTGGCCATCACGAATCGCCCCGCCATAACCAATCCTTAACTCATCAACACGGGTTGATGGGTCAGAGTCATGCCGTTGGACACGGCATGACTCTGACCCTTCAGGCTCAGCCTGACCCTGGCGGTCACGCTCGTTTTCCCCGTTGCCTCTGGAGCTGCTCTGGCACAGCAGCAGGCATCCACCCGGCCGATCCGCATCAGCGGCTCCAGCACCGTGTACCCGATTGTGCAGGCGGGCATCAGCGCCTTCCGCCAGACGGCGGCCGGCAAGGGTGTCCGCATCAGTCTCAAGGAAACGGGCAGCACCGCCGGTTTCCGGGATCTCTGCAGCGGCCGGGTGGAGATCAGCAATGCATCGAGGCCCATCAACACCAATGAACTCAAGGCCTGTGCCGCCAAGGGCATCCGCTTCATTGAAGTGCCCCTGGCCTTCGATGCCCTCTCGGTGGTCGTCCATCCGGGCAACAGCTGGGCGAAAGCCGTGAGCACCCAGCAGCTCTCCCTGCTCTGGAACCGCAACGCCCAGGGGCGCATCAACCGCTGGAACCAGGTGAACCCGGCCTGGCCAAAGCGGCCGATCAAGCTGTGCGGAGCGGGCGGCGATTCAGGCACCTTCCACTACTTCAACAAGGCCATCAACGGCGATGAGGACAACTCCCGCCGCGATTATACCGCCAGCGAGGATGACAATGTGGTGGTGAACTGCGTGGCCGCTGATCCCCAGGCCCTTGGCTACCTTGGCTATGGCTGGTTCCGCAGCAACAGTGGCCGGCTCAAGGCCCTTGCGGTGGTTAATCCCAAGGGAAAACCTGTGCTGCCCTCCGTTCAGTCGGTGTTGCAGGGGCAATACCAGCCACTGTCCAGACCCCTGTTCATTTATGTCAACGATCAGGCCTTGCTCGACAGTGCCGAGGTCCGTAGTTTCACTACCTTCCTGATCCGGAACGCCCCCGAGCTGGTGGCCAAAACCAACTACATTCCGTTTCCTGATTCCACCATTCGTTTGGTGGAGACCAAGCTCTACCGCCATGTGCTGGGCACCTCCTTCGGCGGTGGCCTCCCGGTGGGTCTGACGATCGGTGACGCCCTCCAACGCAGCTTTGATCAACACAAGCGGCCAGAATTTCGCTAGGTGGCCATGGCAGCCAGCTCGCCATGGCTGCTGTGCAGCAGGGCAGGCTGGGATCGAGTACATTCCGCCTCCAGAGGCCCTACGAGGCCAGTTTCCAGCTCAGGCCACCGACAGCAATCGTTTCCGCTCACTGGTAGTGGTTTCCGCTTTAGGGGACCTGCAGCTGTGCGACAGTCCAGGAGATGCTGGGACGTCAACTGCCATGCCATCCGGCTTTCTTTGGTAAAATTAGGCCACGCATCTAGGGGGGCGTAATTAGTTCTCACGACAACAATTCCGATGAACAGTCGAACGTCTCAACCTCCAACCAGAGAATGCATTGCCTGCAGGATCAATAAACCACTTACTAAAGATTACTTCCAGGCCGTTGCTGGATTCGCACAAGGCTATTCATTTTACTGTAATTCCTGCAGCGCTGAGTCAAAAAAGGTGAAAGGCGCTGCGTCTGAAGACTCTGGCATGGATGCAACCACAGCTGATGTCGACCTTGATCGCTCAATAGACCTCCCTTCCTGAAGCAACCATTGTCATCT
>NZ_JAGQDB010000126.1:0-5187 GCF_024346495.1 Cyanobium sp. A1C-AMD
CCCTTCCTGGGCCTGTGCTTGGGCATGCAGTGCGCCGTGATCGAGTGGGCCCGGAACCAGGCGGGCCTGGCCGGTGCCACCAGCGCCGAACTTGATGCCGACACGCCCCATCCCGTGATCCACCTACTGCCTGAGCAACAGGACGTAGTTGATCTGGGCGGCACGATGCGACTGGGCGTTTACCCCTGCCGCCTAGCTGCAGACACGATGGCCCATCGCCTTTATGGCGACGAAGTTGTATATGAACGCCACCGCCATCGCTACGAATTCAACAACGCTTACCGCAGTCTTTTCACCGAATCAGGCTACACAATCAGCGGCACATCGCCAGACGGCCGCTTAGTTGAATTAATTGAACTACAGAGCCACCCATTTTTCACAGCCTGCCAATATCACCCCGAATTTCTCTCCCGGCCCGGCAAGCCTCACCCCCTATTTCGCGGCTTGATTGAGGCCGCCCAGCAGCGCCTGCCCCGGCAAGATCAACAGAACTGACTATTTGACTAAACCAATTTGACAAACAGAGTTAGCTAGATTTGCTTGAGGGAGTCTGTTTTATCTTTAAATTCTCCAAGCAGAAGTTGCAAGTAAGTTACCTTGCGAAGTTTGATATTGGCCGTAAGTGACATGCCCACTTGCAAAGGCAGGCTCTTGCCAGATTTCAGCTTTAGCTGCTGGGTATCGAGGGCAATCGTGGCTGGGAAGCGATAGGTCTGATTGCGCTCATCTGGGGGCAAAGCATCGGAGCCAATGCGCTTGACGGTGCCAAGCAGCACTCCGAAATCGGTTGCAGGGAAGGAATCGATGCTGATATCGGCAGGGCGACCAACTCGCACAAAACCAATATCGCTGCTCTCAATCTCCACCTTGGCCTGGAGCGCGTCATAGGGAACAATCTTCATCACCGGCTCACTGCCTTGGGCCACAAAACCTGGGCCAGTGGGCTTGAGATCAAACACCACCCCATCCACCGGGGAGCGCACATCCTGGTAGCGGATATTGACCTGAAGCTCAGTGAGCTTGCTACCAAGATCGGCTAGCTCTCCTTTGACCTGCTCCAGGGCCTGTTCGATGATCGCAGTTTGACGCAAGCGATCTACCTTGAGCTTGGCGATCTCGCCATCAACCTCACGCACCTTGTTGCGCTGTTGCAAATACTGCAACTCCGCAGAGGCACCAACTGCCTTGAGGCCCTCAAGCCGCTGCAGGATTTCGGTTTCAAGCAAGAGGTTCTGGCGCGTCACCGTCTGCTCAGTGTCGTTGAGGTTGAGATAGCGAGCAAGCTCCACCTCCTTGAGACGCAGCTGGGCCTGCTTAGCGGTGATGGTGGTACGCAAACTCTCCTGACGGTCGAGAGTGGCCTCGTTGTCGAGGCGCAGCAGCACCTGGCCCTGGCTGACCCGCTGACCGTCCTTGACCAGCATGGTTTCCAGCACACCACCCACCGGCATCTGGATGGTTTTGACATCGCCGATCGGCTGGAGCTTGCCAAAGGCGACCACCACCTCGTCGGTTTTGGCAAAGGCCAGCCAGGCCAGGCCAGCAGCTGTGGTGCCCACCAGGGCCCAGGTGATAGCTCGCGCTAAAAAGCGCGACTGCTGCAGCGCCATCTCCTCATGGCTGGTCTGAACCCGGCGCTCAATAGCGTTTTGGGCGCGGCGCACAATCGACATCAGTTGACCTCCTGCTGGCGGTAAAGGGCGTAGTAGCGGCCGCGGCGCTCCATCAACTCATCGTGGGTGCCCGTTTCCACGATGGCTCCTTCGTGCATCATCACGATTAGCTCGGCGCGGCGGATTGTGGAAAGCCGGTGGGTAATAAAGAAAACGGTGCAGTGCTTGAGGTTGTCGAGCAAGTTGTCGCAAACCCGGCGCTCGGTGTCGTAGTCGAGAGCGCTAGTTGCTTCATCGAGCACCAGAAGCCGGGGCTGGGAGAGCAGGGTGCGGGCGAGGGCCAGACGCTGCCGCTGGCCGCCGGAAAGGCCGGCGCCACGTTCGCCCACATTGCTGCTGTAGCCAGCAGGAAGCTCCATGATGAAATCGTGGGCGCAGGCCAGACGTGCCGCCTGCACGATCGCATCACTGCTGGCATCGGGATCGGTGAGGGCAATATTTTCTGCCACCGTGCCGGAGAACAGCAGGGGCTCCTGGGGAACGATGCCTATTTGGCGCCGCAGTGAATAAAGTTCAACTTTGTCAATATCGTAATTGTCGATCAGGATCCGGCCGCTGCCCGGTGAATAGAGGCGAGCCAGCATTTTGGTGAGAGTGCTCTTGCCGCTACCGCTCTGGCCCACCACTCCCACAAAGGTGCCGGCGGCGATGGTGAAGTCGATGTGACGCAACACCTGGGCCCCGCCGGGGGTGAAGGAGAAGCAGAGGTCGTCAAAGCGCACCTCGCCCGCGATGGGCGGCAGAGGAATCTTCTGCTTGTCAGCCTCGTCTGATTCCTCCGGGGTGTCGACCACATCGGCAAGGCGCTCAAAGGAAACCTTGAGCTCCTGGATGCTCTGCCAGATCGAAGAGAGCCGCAGCAAAGGCTGGGTGACGTAGCCGGAGATGATCCGGAAGGCGATCAACTGGCCCAGGGTCATGTCGCCGGAGAGCACCAAAGAGGCACCTACCCAGAGCACCAGCAGCTGGGAGAGCTTCTGCAGCACCTGGGAGGTTTCGGAAAGGGCCGTACCGGTGATTGTTTTTTCAAAGGTGCGGGAGATGTATTTGCCGTAGAGGTCTTGCCACTTCCAGCGGCTGATCATCTCGACGTTCTGGGCCTTCACCGTCTGGATGCCGGTGAGCACCTCAACTAGGTGGCTCTGGGTGCGGGCGTTCTCCTGGGCCGCATCGCGGTATTGACGACGGAACAGGGGAGCCCCAAGCACGGTGAGGCCGATCTGAATCGGCAGCACGCACAGGGCGATCAAGGTGAGCAGCCAGCTGTAAATCAGCATCACGGCGATATAGATCACCGAGAAGGCAGTGTCGAGCAGGGTGGTGAGCGCTTGGCCGGTGAGGAAATTACGGATCTTCTCCAGCTCAGCGATACGGGTACCGAGTTCGCCCACGGGACGGCGGTCGAAGTAATTGAGCGGCAGCCGCAGTAGGTGGTCGATCACCTCGGCGCCTAGGCGCAGGTCGATGCGATTAGTGGTTTCGCTGAATAGGAAGGTGCGCAGGGCGCCGATCAAGCCCTCCATCAAGGTCACCACCACCAGGGCAAAGCCCAGCACCTGCAAAGTATCGAGGCTGCGCTGGTTGATCACCTTGTCGATGATCACCTGAATCAGCAGGGGGTTGGCCAGGCTGAACAGCTGCACCACAAAGGAGGCGATCAGCACCTGGGTGAGGATGCCGCGGTAGCGCTGCAAAGCTGGCCAGAACCAGGCAAACCCAAAGCGCTGCTCAGGGGTGGCAGAGCTGCGCTCCAGCATCAGCACATCGATGCCATCGGGGAAGGCCTCGGGAAGCTGGTCGGGGGGAATCTCCACCCAACCCTGCCGCGGGGAGGCCAGCAGCAAACCGCGGGCATTGGCACCTCGCACAACTGCAAACCCGCCCTGCCAGGGGATCAGGGCCGGGGTCTGCAGGCGCGTGCCCTGGTTGGCAGGCACCCGCACGCCGCTTACGTGCAGACCCATCATCGCGGCGAGATTGCCGCAGAGCTGCAGGTCCGGCGTCTGACCACGGCGCAGCACATCCCGCAGGATCTTCTCGATCGCATCGCGCCGAAAGGGCAGCTTGAGCTCCGCCGCCAACATCTGGAAACAGGCGAGGGTTTCCTCGAGGGGGCCGTTGCCGCGCAGCAGTTGCAGGGCCGTGCGATCCCGCTGGCCCAGATCAAGGCCAGAGGCCAGCGGCGGGTTAAAACCGCCAGATTGGCCGCTGCCGCTGGCGGAGCCTTCTGGCATCAGCTCGGCTTCCACCACTGGAGCTACCGGCGCCAGCAGCTCCGCAGGCAGGGCTATCAGTCGTGGGGGTAACGGTGGGGTGGCTGTCGGCACACCTTGGCGGGGATTGAGCGCCGCACCCAGGGGGTGATCGATCAGGTTGTGGCTAGCGGCCAACAAGCTGAATTCAATCGGCAGGGCTGCTAATGCCTCAGAATCAGGCGGTACCAGCCGGGCCTGGGGGCGGGCCTGATCGAGTAACGCCTGGATCGAAGTGCCGGCTTGGGGATGCTGCTCAAGAAGCAGGGCAAGTAGGGCTGCCAATTCAGCTGTAAAAAGATGCGAGCCGCACCACTGAGCAAAGGACGGTTCGCGAGCTAGCAGCTCCAAAATAAGGGAATCAGCCAGCACCAGTGCCTCCACTTCGGAGCCCGCACTCACCTCCTCACAGGGAGCAGCTCGCAACAGGGAGGCCAGGCCCACAAAGCTGCCCGGTTCCAACTTTTCTGCGGTGCGCAGGCGGCCCTGGTCTCGCACCAGCAAGCGCGCTGTGCCTGATTGGATCAGCAGGATCTCAGAGGGAATCAAGCCCCCAAGACAAAGGGGATCACCAACAGCAAACCGACGCAGGCTGAGCTGCTGCTGCAAATGCTCGCGGCTGGAATGCGACAACCCGGCAAAGGCGGGATGGGCGGGTAGCGGCGAAGGGGTGGAATCTTCCATCAGGTCGATTGTGAACCAAGAGCTAACGGCTGGGCAGCATCGCCGGACACCGCCAAGTCAATCAGAGGTCGCAGATCGGCAAGACGTCGTTCAACCTGCTCTGAGATCCACTGCTCGAAAAGCTCTTCGGCCATTTGGGCTGCGGTGGCTTCATCGAAGGTGGCGGAGGTGAGGCTTTCGAGCCGCACCACCAGCCACCAGGATTCGATTTGGAAGGGCTCGAGCACTACGCCAGGGGTAGCGGTGCGCAGTCGATCTACCAAGGCAGGGTGGGCTTGGGTGAGGGGCACCGGGCCAACAATGCCGCGGGTTGCCTGCTCAGGTCCTTCGGCATAGCGGGCGGCTAAATCGGCAAAATTGGCATCGCCATCATCAATGCGCAAATAGAGCTCGCGGGCGAGACCACCATCGCGGAGGCGCAGCAGGCTGTAGACGACACGATCTAGTTGATTCTTGCGCTGCAGAAAGCGAGCTTCCGCCTTGGCGGAGAAGTCGCCCTGGCAGAGGAGCTGCAGCTGCAGGGACTGTCGCATCTGCGCCTCGAGGGCGGCAGGGCTGAGCATGCGGGCTACGGCCCA
>NZ_JAGQDB010000127.1:0-5170 GCF_024346495.1 Cyanobium sp. A1C-AMD
ACGCCGGCATGACCTCCGATGAATTCGCGCAAATCGTCAAAGACTGGCTCGCCACCGCGAAGCATCCCGGAACCAAGCGGCCTTTTACCGAGATGGTCTATCAGCCGATGCTTGAAGTGCTCACCTACCTGCGCGCGAACGACTTCAAGACCTACATCGTTTCTGGCGGCGGCATCGAGTTCATGCGCCCTTGGACGGAAAAGGTCTACGGCATTCCGCCCGAGCAGGTCATCGGTAGCAGCATAAAAACAAAGTTCGAATTGCGTGATGGCAACCCCGTACTCGTGCGCCTGTCCGAGTTGAACTTCATCGACGACAAAGCCGGCAAGCCGATCGGCATAAATCAGCACATCGGCCGCCGCCCCATTGCGGCATTTGGCAATTCTGACGGCGACCTCGAGATGCTGCAATGGACCGCTGGCGGCACCGGTGCACGCTTTGCCCTCATCGTTCATCACACCGATGGCGTGCGCGAATGGGCCTACGACCGCAAGTCCCATGTCGGTCAACTGGACAAGGCGCTCGACGAAGCACAAACGAAAGGCTGGACAGTTGTTGACATGAAGAAGGACTGGAAGGTCATCTACCCGCCCGCGAAAAGGTGAGGCACGAAGCAGCAGTTAGCACCGCCAGCTCACAATCCGTTGCAGCGGATGCGCCAGAGACGCACGGCTGAACCGAAGCATTCATAATCATATCGATGCGTCACTGAGCGCTAACATGCCTAAACAGACATGGTCAGCAGTTAAATCAGCGGTTATCAAACTGAGCCATGACGACCTGCTCAGCCTTGTCGCTGAGATCTACCAACTCTCCAAGCAGAACCAGGCGTTTCTCCACGCTCGTTACGCCGATGCGGAGGCTGCGATGGAGGATTGCAAGAAGATCATCTCCGACTGCCTGTATCCGGATATGCAGCGCGATCGCCCTCTGCAGGTCGCAAAAGCCAAAAAGGCCGTTGCTGATTTCTGCAAGGCGGTCGCTGAGCCAATGCGCCATGCCGAACTGATGGTGTTCTTCTTGGAGCAGGGCAATGCCTTCACTGTTGAATACGGCGACATCGATGCAGGCTTCTACGACGCCTTGCTCGGCATGGCCAGCCGAGCTGTCCAAGTGATCTGCGGACTGCCAACGGAAAAGCAGGAGGCCTACGGGGAACGGCTCGCCGAGGTTGTGCGCTCTTCTTCTTGTATCGGCTGGGGCTATCACGATGGACTCAAGCAGATCTACTCCGCTGCCTTTCCTGATCGAAATTGACGGCTACTCCGGGCAAGAGGCCATCACTCCAAGGATTCATCTGTTTGGCTTAGCGCCATCGCAACAACCCGCACCGAGCAGGCCGCAGCGATCTCAGCCCAGCGCTCAGGTGTGAGCCCCAGCTGCATCGGCACTTGATCTGCAGGCAGCCCTTGCCTGAGCAGCTTCTGCCCCCTGGCATGTAGCTCCCGCCAGCGGCCGGGTACGGAGATCAAGAAGCCTTTATCGCGCAGGTAGTGGGTGATTTCGCCATTCACGAACGGCCTGGCGTAGGCGATGAAGTTGGAGCAGCTGCGGTTCACCCGCTGGCTGTCGTAGCGGCGTGAGGCCTTGATCAGCCCGATCGCTGCCAGTTGCTCCAGGTCTTCCCTTGGGTGGCCGGTGCGGCGCGCGTAGTTAGCCGCTACCAGTGAGGCAAAGGGCAGGTGCTCCAGCACCAGCGCATCTGCGGCGGCATGGATCGAGCGCCGCGGCTGCCTGCGGCAATGCTTTGGGTGCCGCTTGCGGCTGCCGCTCCCCTGTCCGCTCCCCTCTGACGGATTCGGCCGTGGCGCCCGTGACTGATGGCTTGCAATGGTGCCGCTCATGACGCAGATGCAGTGGAAGAAGAAGGCCTGCCTCTTAGTGGGCTCAGCGGGAGAAAAGCAGAGGCCTGGGAGTAGCCCTGCCCTGGCTTCGCCAGTGCTGGTTCTGCAGCCAGATCACGCCCTGGCAGAAGGCATCCACCAGGTCGTCGTGGGCGGCGTTGGGGAACCCAAGCAGCTCGGTGATCAACTCGTCATTGCCGCCCTGGCAAAAGCTCAGCTGCCCTGCCTCCAGCAGTGGTGCGACGGCATGGGCGCGAGACACCTTGCTGCCTACTGGCCGCACCGCCATCAGTCCTGGAATCTGCCGCTGCAGCAGCTGGCAGATGGCTGGACCGTTGGCGGCGTCTTCTATTAAGACTGCATCAGGGGTAAGGCCCTGCAGAGCCAGAGAGGCCAGGGTCTCGCTGAGGGCTTTGACGACACCGGGCAGATCGAGGCGCTGGTGGCGAGCCCAGAGCACTTCGATCAGGTGGACGCTCGCTCCGGCGCCCTCCTGAGTGGGTAGGGGTAGAGCAGGGATATTTGCGGCACTGCGGTGCAGCTGCTGTCCTTGGGCTCTGGCTTCCGCTGCGGGATGGCGCTGCTGAGGCTCTGCCACCAGGCCGAGCAACACAAAAGCGCAGTAGTCGTTCCCCTCTCCCCCCTTAAAGCTGAGATCGCAGCTGAGCACCAAGGGGGCATAGGCCTTCTGGCCCACCCGGCCCTGGTGCTGGCTGCTGGGGCGGCGTTGCGGCACTTGCCGCAACCACTGCCGCTGAAACAGCAAACCGCCAGCCGGAGAAGGTCGCTGCTGGTAGAGGGCATTCCACCAGTAGCTGCCAGCGCGGATCCTGATCTGCTCCAGCTCAGCCAGGGGAAAGCGCTCCGGGCAAAGAGCTTGTCCCGGTTGTCGCCAGTCGGGCTCAACATTGCAGGTGGCCGGGAACTGCAGCTGCTGCTCTGGCGGCTCACAGGTGGCCGGCAGGTTTAGCACCTGCCAGTGCTGCGGTGCGTCGCCGCTTTCCTGCGCCAGCAGCCAGCCGATCAGATCGTCCTGATGCCAGCGGGTGAGCACCACCACCTGCGCGGCTCCGGCATTGCCATTCACCCCGGGTTCTGATCTGGTTAGCCAGACGGACTGGAACCACTCGATCAGCTTCTGGCGTTGAGCTGCGGAGTTGGCATCTTCTGGGCCCTTGTACGGGTCATCAATGATCCCCAGGGCATAGCCCTTGCCGGTGAAGGGACCGCGCACGCCGGCGGCAATGCAGCCGCCGCGCTCAGGGGTGAGCCAGTTGCCCACGGCGGTGGAGTCCTTGGAGAGGGCATGGCCGCAGGCCCGGTCGTAGTGCCGTGCCTCCCGGCTGTGGGCGTAGGCCAGCTCGGCTGAATAGGAGGCAATGGCGCAGAAGCGACTCGGGTAGCGGCTCACCCAGTAGGCCGGGAAGAGTTTGGAGACCAGCAGTGATTTGCCCAGCCGCGGCGGACAGCAGACGATCAGGCGGTTGAGTTGGCCATTGGCGACGCGCTGCAGCAGGGCGATCAGGCGCTCGGCCCAGGTGTGAAAGGCGTAGCTGGGGTAAGCCGCGGTGATGAAGTCGCGGAAGCTGCGCGGTGCTGTTTTGGTCCCCTCCATGGCTGGGACGCGGTAACCCAGCACGCCGGCATCGCACCAGGGATCGCCATGGTCCGTGGAACCCAGCAGGCCACCGACCAAAGCTGCGCCCTGGCCACCAGATCGGAATGCCGTCGTAAGAGAAGCGGGCATCAGGCGGCAGCCGGTGGTTTGACCGGGGCGCGGAGCATGCCGGTGATCTCCGCCAGCACCCGATGGGCGCCCACCGAGGCGGAGAACTGCTCGGCGTCAGCTGCGCGCCGGGCGACGTCCTGGAGGGCGTAGATGGCTTCTGCCTGGTGGACCAGCCGGTCTTCCACCAGCTCCTCCACCATGCGAGAGCGGGCCACCCGCAGGTACTTCTTGAGGGTCGTGTAGGAGGTCATCTCCCACAGCAGCGCTGCTTGGTCGCGGATCATCACCGCGGGTTGGCGCTGCGTCAGCCATAGCTGGAGCGTGGCGATGCGCTGCTCCACCTCAGAGCGGCTGGGGCGAGGCGAAACGCTCTGCTGCGGAAAGCGCTTGCTGACACCAACAGCGGCCGGATTGCGTTTGCTGCGTCCCTTGCCTTTGTGCCCCGGCGGCGGCTCGGGCCAGATGGGGTTGCCGTCTGCGTCCTCCAGCGGAGCGGAATTGCGCAGCACTTCGATCGCCGGGTCTTCTGGTGTGATCTCGCCAAGTGCCGCCATCAGCGCCAGGCGCACCTGCTGGCGTGGATCAACGGTGGGCTGGGCGAGGTTCGTAGTAGCTACCTGAACTAACGAACCCTAGTGTACATAGGAAATGCGATAGGGGTTGGCAGTACTGCCTTGAAAAGGAGTTGACCGCGCAAAAGGATGGCATGGCCTAACACACATCAGTAGCGTTCACTAACAGATTGTCCTCGGCGGCCTCTTCCGCGTGTCACGGACCGCCGTCGGGGCTGGAGATAGGCGTCCCTTGTCTGCAGAGCTGGCGTGCTTCTGAGCGGGTCATTGAACACGGTCGAGATCGATACGCGTTGCCAGCGAGCTCGCCCCCGAGATCGACTCTCGCCGAGAGCAACTGGCGCAGGCAATCGGGCGAAGCAAGGACTCCTATCTCAAGAAACTCATCCAGCAAGAAAGGGATGATCTGGAAGATGCCTGCCTGGGTGCCTGAGAAGCCGAACGAGTGCGGCTTGGTGCATACAGCATCTGATCACTCGATTCAGTGGTCCAGGCCTTCGCCTGGCCCGTTGAAATATCGAGTGCTGCCGAGCGACAGCTCCGCAAGCTTGTTGTCTAGACAGGTGAGCAGTCAATAAGGCAAATGCAATAGCGGAAGGTATCCACAGGCTCTCTAGTGTTGGACTACCGCTAATTGATTGGACCACGCATTATTGACTTGCTTCAGAATAAGTTGTCCACTAATTAGGGCGACTTCCTGCCATGGATAATGGGAGGGTTTTGGCCTTATCACCACAGACCTTGATACTCTATAGTAAATAAAGACACTTTCCGGGCATGCGTATTTGCTTGATCTCTCTTGCGGTCCTGTTTGGCATTCCGTCGGTTTCGCCGGCGATAGCTCAGGTTGATACCAAGGCGGCTGAGTTCTGCATGAAGGCTCAGGATTTCGCGGGATGCGTAGAAACAATGACTAGAGGACTGCCTCTCAAGCAAGAGCAGGACGCAAAAGAAGGGCTGAGAACTTGGACAAGAGACAACGGTCAAATAGTTAGACTAAGAGTCTCTTCTGTGGTGGCCCTCCG
>NZ_JAGQDB010000128.1:0-5150 GCF_024346495.1 Cyanobium sp. A1C-AMD
GCATTCCTCTTTGAGCCTGAGGAACAGGGCATTGCGATTACCGCAGCCGGTGAGTAAATCGCTGGTGTTGATCTGTTCGAGCTCGTCGCGTGATCGGCGCAGGGCCAGATTTGTCTCTTGCAGATCAACGGTCAGCAAACGCACCTGCTGGATCCTCTGGTTGATCAACAGCACCATTACGCGTAGTTCGTTGATCAGAGATGGGGCAAGGGTGCTTAGCCCGTCTGGGCTTGTAAGCATCGGCTTCAGCACTTTATTGATCTCGCGCTCAAACATTGCGCCAATCGTCATGCTGGCGGCAGTTCCAAGCAGCAGAGTGATAAGAACGACAAACAGCAGCTGCGAGCTTTGATCTTGCATCCGTTTCACCAGCTTGCCTGCTGGTTGAACTACCTGGATCAATACGGACGGCTGGCCTGGGTTGGCTTGCAGTTGGCTATAGCTCCAGTAGCCATTTATCCATTTCTTCAACATGGGCAGGGATTGCTTAGAGATAAGCACCGCCAATTCTTGGGGATGCACATAGGCACGTCCCCCATCGCTGAAGTCCTTGTCGAGCTGATCGAACAGTTCAGCATCGGAGCTTGTGCTCTTGCCATTGGCTTCTACACGTCGGTAGGCCACATCTCCGCCCGGAATTTCAGTCCAGGGTATGGATGTGGCAACAGCCCGACTTACTACTTTTAGATTGTCAAGCTCCGCTTGCTGCACCGCCAGCTCTAGCTGATAGCCGGAGCTCATTGTGATAACAAGGGTTGGCACGGTCATGGTGATCAGCACCAGTCCTACAATCACTCCCCGCAATGAGATGCCATTGCCGTGGCCCTTGCGGTTCTTAAAGGCGCTGATTGCCATGAACAGCACGAATGCAATTGTGGCGTTAAGGACCCCATTGACAGCTTGTTTCAGCGCCGTGACGGCCACGTTGCTGGGGTCTATTCGCAGGATTAGGCCATAAAAAACGGCCACCATGGGCGCCCCCAGCAGCAGCCAGTAGCTGATCGCCATGGGGATAACTGCGCCAGTGATTACTTGATCGTTGCGGCGGCTCAGGCGTTGTAGCCCGAGGGTTAGCCAGGTGATCTCGGCGCTGAAGATCACTACCGCCCAAGGATGACCCCATGCCTTCCAGGTCACCAAGCTGGCGATGCAGCCCACCGGAATTACCCAGCCGGTGCGCCAGAGCAGCAGGGCCAAGATCGGCAGGATCGAGCCCAGCAGCACTTGGATGCCATAGAAGAGTGGCAGGGGCTGCAGGTTCAGCAGCACGGCCAGCCCTGCCGTTAGGGCCAGAACAAGCCCTTGCCGACGAGTAGGCGGCGCAAACAGCGGGCCCCACGGGGACGGGGCAGGGGAGCCAGTTATCGATGCCATCAAGAAAAACTAGTCGCACTGGCTATCAGCGTGCGAGATGTGAAGTTTTTGGCAAGAAGCCCAGTATTCTCCTAGGCAAATCGTGGTTAAATGCCTTTCCTGGCTAGCCCGTGGCCTGCATGAGTTTGTCGCTTTTTCTGTAATTACGCGCTAATGGGCATCTCTCCATCAAGGAGCTTGCGTCGTCAGTCGTTCGGCCTGGCTGTAATTGGCTTCGCCTGGGTGGCAGTTGCAGGCTGCACCGCCAAGCCTGAGGAGATCAATGTGCCCATATCCAGCTGGCCGGGATATGAGTATTTTTATTTGGCCGAGCGCCGTGGCCTGGCTGAGCGTTACGGCTTTAAATTAACGACATCCCAGTTTGCGGATCCACAGGAAATAGTTCATTCCTATCTGCGGGGTGAACTTAATGTGGCTCAGCTCACTACTGTAGAGCTCATTGATATCTGTGCTAGGAAGCCAGAGCGCTGCCCTGTGGTGGTGCTGATTCTGGATGAATCTCGTGGTGGCGATATTATTGCGGCTCGCAATGGCGTCGATTCCTTGCGGGATCTTGCTGGTAAGAGTATTGGTACAACCTTTTCAACTCTTGGCCCCTATTTTGTTAGTCGGGCTTTACAGAGTTTCGGGTTGAGCCTAGATCAGGTGGAGATCCGTAACATGCCGATGGCGGAAATGCCCGCTGCCTTGGCCAAGGGCACCATTGATGCAGTCGCCTTTTACCCACCGTTTAGTGACTTTGCAGCGCGAGATGGCCATTCCAGGGTGCTATTTGACAGTCGGCAAACCCCGGGCGAAATCTTTGATGTATTGGCTGTTGATCCTTCGTATCTTCATAGCCATTCCGCTGCTCTGGCAAAGCTTGTAAAGGTCTGGCAAGACGCTCACCAATTGGCCCAGACCCGTCCAAAGCAGTCGATAGGCCTGATGGCCGATCGGCAGAAAGTGAGTGCCAAGGAATTTCAGCAGGCTGAACGAGGCTTGGTTTATTATGGGCTTGTTGAGCAGAAGGAAATGTTGGCTCCGGGGGGTGTGATGGAGCGCAATCTCAAGTCTGTCCAAAAGGTGCACGAGGATTTGGAACTGGTGCGGATTGGCGCCCAGCTGCCTTCAGTAACTAACCGCTTGGTGGAAGCAGCCCTGCGTTGACAAGTCAGCGTCCGAGTCTCCAGCGTCCGAGTCTCCAGCATCCCAAGCTTCAGAGTCCTTGGGTCTTGGCTTTGGTTGGCTTGGTTTCGTTGGTAGGCTCATTGGCTGCATGGCGAACCCTGAATTCCCAGGCACGGCTTTCTGTGGCGATTACCAGTTGGCCTGGCTTCGAGTATCTGTATTTGGCTGAGCAGCGGCGGCTGGGTCACCGCTATGGGCTCGATTTGCGTGTCCAGCAATACACCTCTATTGAGGACCAGCGGCTTGCCTATGGCCGTGGGGATGTTGAGGTCATTGCTACTAATCTTCCGGATGCAATCACGATTTGCCAGGAGGTGCCAAAGCGCTGCCCTGAGTTGTTTTTAGTGATTGACCAGTCCGAGGGTGCGGATGTGATTATCAGCAAGAGCGATATTGGAGATGTACGTGGTTTGGTTGGCCAGACTGTGGGGCTTGAGCGCACTGTGCTTGCTGAATATCTGCTTTTGCGTGCTTTTGAAACCAAGCAAGGTCCATTTGACCAGGTGCGCTTCATGCACGAAGGGCCCAGCGCCCTTGTTAGCGCGCTGAGTAAGGGCAAGGTTGCCGCCATTGTTACCTATCCACCTCATTCAAATCTCCTGCGTGAGGATTCTCGCTATCGGGTTTTATTTAATTCTGTTCAAATACCCGGGGAGATTGTTGATATCTTGGCTGTAAATCCTGCTTTTGCTAAGCGCCATCCGGGTACGATTAGGGCACTAGTGCGCACTTGGTGGGCAGCTCAGGCCCTGGCCAAGGCCGAACCAATTTCCTCCCAGGCCCTGATGGCTAAACGAGAGCAGGTAAGCCCGGCAGAGTTTGTGGCTTCTGAGCGCGGCATTCGTTATCCAACATCAGCCGATCAGGCGGAAATGCTTGCCCCAACTGGCTCGGTTGCTCGCGTGCTCGCCCGCATGGCAGGCCAGATGATTTCCGCAGGTCGCCTTTCGGCCAAGACGCCACTGCCAACCCCCACCCAGGCTTTTCTGCCAAAACCAGAAAAAATGGTTACCTTTTTAGTGAAATAGTCCAGCTGGCGGATTTTTCTTATAAGCTTAACCCTCCTAACTTGGCCTGGAGTCTAATTGTCAGGACCGTCTCTGCTAAAGGGCCGGATTAACCGACAGCTTTGGCTGTTGGTGGCTCTCACCGGAGCTGTTGGATCAGCACTAATGGCGCTTCTGGCTGGTGCCTTGGTGCTCTCCTACCACGCTAGGGAGATTGAGCGGAGTGCCACCAACTTGGAGCGCATCCTCAGCGTGAGCATGACTGGTTACCGTCCGTTGCATGATCTGCAGCGCGATTTGCAGCGGGCAACTGTTAATCAGGGTTTAGAGAGTGCCCTAGTTGTAGATACTCGCGGGGTTGTGCTTGTGGCCTCCAACAATGCCCTGGTGAACTTGCCCCTGCCCCATGTTTTGCAGCTGGCAGGTGAGCAGCCTTTAAGGGCGCTGTTTGCTGATTGCCCCAGCAAAGACGGGGTGGTGAGCTGCCTCAACCAGGACCGGCGCGTTTTTGTTGGTCCCCTGCCCTGGTTTGGTGGTGATTTCCTAGTGACGATGCGGCAGTCACCCCTGGCCCTGGAGGATCGGGGGGGTGGATTTGGCGATCGGGCCACCCTGATCACTGTTGTCAACCTGGACACCCAGCGCAATGAAGCGCTCACTTTTGTGCTGTTGATCTTTATTGCCGGCACCCTGCCCCTGATCTTTGGCTCCCTGGGTTTGTTGTTGATGATGCGTCGTCACTTGCTGCCCGAGTTGCTCAATATGGCTCAGATTGATGCCCTTTCAGGTATCTTTAATCGGCGCACTTTCATGGAGACTGCTAGAGATGTGCTCGCCAAGGCGCAGCAAGTGGGTGTGCCTTGCTCCATGGCCTTGATCGATGTTGATCACTTCAAGGCCATCAATGACAACAATGGTCATGAAGCGGGGGATCAGGTGATTCGCCACGTCTCTAAGTTCTTGGCTGGTGCGGGCCGCAGCTCAGATCTGGTGGGGCGATTGGGTGGGGACGAATTCATAATGCTGCTGCAAAACCCCCGCGAACGCGCTGTGCAGATGTTGGATCGAACTCGTCAGCAGTTGCAGGTGAGCCCGCTGCGCAAAGACGACGACGGCGGCGTGGTGGAGGTGGAGCTTTCCGTTGGAGTTGCCTCCACGGCAGGAGCGAGCGGCTACGACTTGGAGTTGTTGATGGCCGCCGCCGACGGCGCGCTTTACGTGGCTAAAGGTCGCGGCCGCCATCAGGTGGTTTGTTTGGAAATGGAGGGCACCCAATTGCAGGTACCTTTTGCTTAGGCGGACTGCATGGTTGCGGCCGGCTCTTGGATGTCTGCCTCAATGCCCCATTCCAGCAGGCTTTCGACGCCATTCGGCCCTGAAAAGCTGCCGGTGACTGCGGCGGTCAGCTCCGGCTTGGAGGAAGTGGCCAAGGTGATGTAGCGATCGTCGATTACGCCTATGCCGCTGGGATCAAAGCCCCGCCAGCCTGCACCTGGCAGATACACCTCAGCCCAGGCGTGCAGGTCGTAGCTCTCTGGCTTTGGTTCTACCAGGTGGTAGCCGCTCACGAAGCGAGCCGGTAAACCCACGCAGCGGCAG
>NZ_JAGQDB010000129.1:0-5075 GCF_024346495.1 Cyanobium sp. A1C-AMD
TAACCAGAATTGGGGTATAAACCAATGCCAGAACTGGGGTGATGGGCGGCAAGCAGGTGGATCACCCTGATTGCGAGCAGACCACCGCAAAAAAGCGCATCAAGTAAGAAAAAATTACTAGACGAGATGGATCAAGTGGTGCCCTGGCAGCCCATGCTCTGATCAACCTTTGTATTTAAAAGTCAGCAGCAAAGGCGGCTGGCCCTCTTACCCACTAGCAACCATGCTGAGGATTCATCTCCTGCATCAGTGGGTTGCGCTCAGCGACCCGGCCATGGAAGAGGCCCCGATCGAGCTGCCCACCATGCGCCCATTCGCCTGCATCGAGCTGATCACTGAGGTGGCAATGCTTGAGTCATGACCCCATTTGTTAATTCCTTCACTCATGAGGCTTATTTTGACCTGTGTCCGAGCTCCAGAGAGGGCTTGATACATTTTTTATGTCCAAAAGCCGATAAGCCATTCCCTGCCTGCTATGGGAATACGACATCCGCGAGGTTCCTGAGGAGCTGATGTGGACCCCGGAAACTGAGCCAGTCCTTATGAGAGCTTTCCTACCGGCCAGAATTGGCCAGGAGAAGCCCCATGAAACGCAAACGCCACAACCCCGAGCAGATCATCCGCAAGCTGCGCACCGCGGAACAACTGCTTAACCAAGGCCAAACCGTCGCCGATGTCTGCAGGGCTCTGGAGGTCTCAGCTCCGACTTATTACCGCTGGCAGCAGCTATATGGCGGGATGAAAGCGACTGAGGCCAAACGCCTCAAGGAGCTTGAGCTGGAGAACACCCGCCTCAAGCGGTTACTCGCAGATGCTGAACTGGATAAGGCAATGCTCAAGGAGCTTGTTGCGCTGTGAGGCGCACCTTGCGGTGCGACGGGAAACTTCTAAGCCCGGAGCGTCGTCGCAGGGCCGTGGTGGTTCTGCAGGATCGATTCCGGGTTTCCCAGCGGCGTGCCTGCCGGTTGACAGGTCAACACCGCAATACCCAGCGGCGCCCTGTGCCACTGGCAGACATCGAGGAGCAGAAGCTGCGCAGTCGGATCCGTGAGCTGGCGCGGCGCCATGTGCGCTGGGGCCGGCGGCTTGTTTACCGGCGGCTGAGGCTTGATGGCTGGAGCATCAATCACAAGCGAGTGCAACGGATCTGGCGTGAGGAAGGGCTCCAAAGACCCCTGCCTCGCAGGCGCAAGCGCTCTCGGCCTACCGGTGGCGGCAGGGAGCTGTTGCGTTCTGAATACCCTCACCAGGTCTGGGCGATTGACTTCCAGTTCGACCAGACGATGGACGGCCGCACCCTCAAGTTCCTGAACGTGATCGATGAATTCAGCCGCGTCTGCCTAGCGATTCGGGTGGGCCGCCGCTGTAAGGCTGTGGATGTGATCGACACGATCGAGGAGCTACTCAAGCTGTATCCACCGCCCACTCACCTGCGGATGGACAATGGCCCTGAGTTCATCGCCCACGCATTGCAGGAGTGGTGCACAGGCAGTGGTACGGGAACGGCGTACATCCCACCAGGCTCACCCTGGGAGAATCCATTTGTGGAGTCATTCAATGGCCGCTTTAGGGATGAATTCCTCAATATCGAGCTATTTGGCTCGCTGCAAGAAGCAAAGCTGCTGGCAGAGCAGCACCGGATCGAGTACAACGTCTACAGACCGCATTCGGCTCTCCAGGGGCGTACGCCCCTGGAAGTCCTCCAGCAATGGAGAGCGGCTTGATCACCCCACTAGCTCTCATAAGAACTGGAGCAGCAAAGGGGGTCACATCAGAGGGGTAGGGCCTCCGGCGTGGCGGTGCCCGCCGGGAGGGGGCGGGGGCGCTCGCGAGCACCCGCCGCAGGCGCTTGGCTGGAACACCCGTGAAAACACGGAGGACCCGCGGCAGTACTTGTGTACTATGGGGTTGATCGGCGCTGGTTCGAGCTCGCTACGGTGATGACAGATGTTCAAAGCCTTTCGGGGCAACCTGATTCAGCACCGCCCCCTCGGCTGCTGGATCGTCAGTGCTGGTCAACCCTTGTTGCTGGCGCCCTGCTGCTCCTGATTTCGTTCACCACCAACTACGGCGATGACAAGCTCTCCCGCTTCCGCAGACTCCCGGCCCATGAGCAGGGGCTGTTCTGACAGATCAACATGGGTCTCCACATTGCCGCCCTGGCGGCGCTTGCTGGCGATGTTCAACTGGCGTCCCGTCTACGACATCGAGATGCGTGGACGCGAGAGCGAGAGGCGCACGAAGCTGCTCGAGAGCGAGTTCGAGCAGAGAGAGCTCGAACGGGACAAACGCTTGAAGCAGCTCGAGATCGAGAACAGGCGGCTCGCCGAGCTCGAATCCAGAATGGATACCTTGCTGCTCAGTGCCGATTCCTCCTCGCAGACACCTCCCGCAACCGGCTCCAATTGAGTGAAGCGCTGGCTGTGATGCTGGAGGAGCTCAGGCCGCCGATAGCTTGAGCCGGGCACAATTCACCCCGCTTCTTCGCGCCATTAATACAAGTACAAGCCTAGCGGAATTAATCACTCGTGATCTCTCACAAGCACCAATGCATATTCATCCATATCCCTAGAACCGCAGGGACATCTGTTGAACATTGGATCCAGGGTTGTGATCAGTGGTTTATCAACCCACGAGAAAAGCACCTTACTGGTCTTGAAGCAAAGAAGTTATACGCAGAATACTGGACAAAATACTTTAAGTTCTCAATTGTTCGCAGCCCCATTTCCAGATTCATATCCATGCTGAAATTTCCTGAGTATTTTGGCGTAGAGACCGGAGCAAACGGCCTCTTGGAAATCAAAAGCTACATAGCTAGATTTGGACCAGAGCCAATACTTGAGCACGATCATAGATTCAGCAGCCGCGAAAGCCTTCTCAGCCTTTCTTCCGAGCTCTGCTTTCACTTTCAAAATGGCGCGCTATATGGAAACATGCTGGGAAACGAAGTTGGCCGGATCTTCTTGTACCAAGAAATCGAAGGAATGGTTCGCGAATTGGCCAAGAAACTTGGGCTCGATGCCACGGAATTTCCTTGGCTGGAAAAGTCGCAGGCTCCCAATGTCGATAAGTCAATCATCGGCAACGAGGTAGAATCTTTAATCCAATCTATGCATAATGCAGATTACAAACTTTATGGCTTGCCCGACTGATCTAGCCTCTACCGATTCCGTTCGCGAGGGCAAATGGATCTTGGAAGGGTCACTCTCGGGAATGGCAGCCGCTAGCATTAAGAACCCCTTCCGAGGGCTTGAATGACTGAAATCAACACAACTCTGATTTCCAATACCAGTCATCCCACTGCTGTTCGCGACGCTGATAACCCTGGGCCTCCAGCAACGTCTGGATCCCCTGCCGCTGCTCGGTGAAGTTGTGCTCCACCGTGATGCAGCGGAACTGATAGCGATTCCAGTCGATCCCTTCCAGAATCGCCAGCTCGCTGCCTTCGGTGTCGATGCTGAGGTAATCAATCACCACTGGTGCCTCCTGCTGATCCAGCAGATCCATCAGCGAAGTGGTGGTCACCTCGATCAGATCGCCCACAGCCGCATAGGCATTGCGCTTGTCCACGTGTTGGTCATCCTGGCCCAGGTGTTCCAGGCCCCCGTAGGCATCGGCCAGCACAAACTGCATCCGCTCACCGCTGGTGCGATACACGCAAGCGGGGCTGAGGCGGCAGGAGCGGTTCTGCTGCAGGCGCTCAAACAACTTGGGATTGGGCTCGGCGCAGATCCCCCGCCAGCTGAAGTGCTTCTCCAGCAGCCAGCTGTTGCTCAGCAGCACCCCATCGGTGGCGCCGAATTCCACGAAGTAGCCGCCCTGCTTCCAGCCCAACTGCTCCAGCACCCATAGGTCCTGCCCCAGCTGCGAGCGGCTGAGACTCTGCCAGCGCTGGGGACCTTCGTCCTGAGCCGGCGCCTGCGGCATGCTCCCTGATGCGGCCAGCGCACCATGGCTCAACGCCAGGCTGAGTTCATGGGAGAGCAGTTCGCTTTCGGTGCGCAGGATCTGCAGTTCTGCAGCCAGCTGTTCTGGGGCCAGTCGCGCTGGATCGATCGCCCGTACGGCTTCTGCATGCAGGGTTTCTGCCTCCTTCCAGGCCCCCGCCTGCACCAGCAACTGCCCTGCCAGCAGCCGCCCCCGAGCCGCACGATCGCGCTCAGCCAACCAATCAGGCAGTTGTCGCTCTACCACCTCCAGTCCTTCCTTGCGTAGCCCCGCTAGCAGCAACGACTGTCCCAAGCTCAACATCACCGCCTGCTGCTGCGCCGCCGCCACCGCCTCCTCGCTCGCACCCTCCCTCTGCGCCTGCACAAAGGCCAAGGCCGCCTGCTGTTGCTGCTTGCCCGCCTCGGCGCCAGGGGTCAGCGTTTGCAGTAGTGCCACCCCGTAGCGCAGCCATTCGGCCGGATCGTGGCTCTCCAGGGGATGGGCGTCGATCACGGTCTGCCAGTCGCCCCGCTCAAAGGCCTGCTGGGTCATGGTTGGCGTGCGACTCCCTCCCATGATGAAGGATCTGGCCGTTGCGCTAGTCCAATGCCGTGCTTAGGCCCAGGGAAGTTGCAGCTTGCTGCATCCGCCCATCGAAGCTGGCCAGATGGGAGCAGCGGCTGTGCAGGGCGACGGCCAGGTGCAGGGCATCTCCGGCCCGCAGGCCAAGGGCTGGATCGTGCAGCAGCTCGGCAGCCTCTCGGAAACGGCCGCGGTCGAGACAACGCAGTTCCAGGCCGCCCTGCAACAGCCGCTCGAACTGGGCTGCCGCGGCTTGGCGCGCATGGGGGCTGAGGCCATGCTGGCGCTGCTTGATGCCCAGGGCGCTGTGGGTCTCGGTGATCAGCCAGTCGCTGCTGATCAGGCTGTCGTTGCACTGCTCCAACCAGTCCAGTGCAAGGGGGCTGCGCTCCTCCCGGGTCAAGAGGGCAACCACCACGCTGGTGTCGAGGTAGATCATGCGTTGGCCAGCATCATTGGCTCACCAGCGCTCACTGGCTCTGCATTCATCGATCACCGATGGTGTCAGGGGCATTGCGGCCTGCATCTGGCGCAGATGGGCGGCAAGAGCAGAGCGGTCCAGC
>NZ_JAGQDB010000013.1:0-37085 GCF_024346495.1 Cyanobium sp. A1C-AMD
AACAAGAGCTGCGCCGTAAGGAGAAGGCACTGGCAGAAGCAGCGGCACTGCTGTTGGCAGCAAAAAAGATCCAGGCCTTCTGGGGAGAGGACGCGGACGACTGACCTCGCCCGAAGACCGCCAGAAGGCTCTGCAGATCATGGATGAGGGGATTGCCGCTGGTGCTCGTGCCAGACAACTGGCCCTGCTGTTGGGCATTGGCCTCACCACGCTGCAGCGATGGCGGCGCCAGTTTGCCGGTGATGGCGGCGGTGTGGACTGCCGCAAAGGCAGTCACCGCAATGTGTCACACCGCCTCAGCGCAGAAGAGCGCCAGCGCATTCTGCTCACCTGCAACGAGCCGGAATTCGCCGCCCTGCCGCCCGGGCAAATCGTGCCGATCCTTGCGGACCGGGGCCTGTTCATTGGCTCAGAGCGCAGCTTCTACCGGGTGTTGCACGCCCATGGCCAGGCGAATCGCCGTGGACGGGCCAGGCCACCACAGGAGCCGAGGCCAGTGCCACGGCTGCGGGCCGCAGGGCCAAATCAGGTGTGGAGCTGGGATATCACCTATCTCCCCACAAACGTGCGCGGTGTGTGGCTGTACCTCTACCTAGTGATCGACGTCTGGAGCCGCAAGGTTGTGGTCTGGGATGTTGCCGAGCGTGAGGATTCAGCCATTGCTGCGGATCTTGTGAGCAGGGCTTGCCTCAGAGAGCGGATCAGCAAAAGCCGCCAGCAGCCGCTGATCCTGCATGCCGATAACGGCAACGCAATGCGTGCCGCCACGCTGGAAAGCCGCCTGGAAGAGCTGGGGGTGCTGCGGTCCTTCTCTAGACCAAGGGTTAGCAACGACAACCCCTACTCGGAAGCGCTTTTCCACACAGCAAAATACCGGCCCGATTACCCAAGGCGGCCATTCGCCAGCGTGGAAGAGGCATGCCTGTGGGTGGCGTCTTTTGTGGACTGGTACAACCACCGGCACCGCCATAGCGGGATCAAGTTCGTGACACCCCAGCAGCGCCATAGCGGTCAAGCCGTTGCCATTTGCCGCCATCGTGCTCACGTCTATGAACAGGCACGCCAGCAAAATCCACGTCGCTGGTCACGATCAACGCGCTGCTGGCGTCAACCGGAAGTGGTTTGGATCAATCCTCCACCCCCGGAAATCGACCCAAGACCAGCTACGTTTGCCACGGCTGCATGAATGGCAGCAGAGACGTCATCTTTCCTGACAGCTACCGCGCTAGGCGCTGGTGCTCAGGCGAGAGGGCTTCTGAGGATTGAGCCTGGGACACCGGCATGGTGGATGAACGCTTCAGAAATCTGGTGCATGGACCCTAGGAGTGGGCTGTTCAGGCTGCCACTTCCAGTGTGTGGGGGTGGGGGTGACCCCATGAGCGGCTGGATAAGTGACTACTGCGCATCGGCAAGTTCATCGCGGCGCACCTGGATCAACCGGCTTCAAGGCCGTGAAAGGTTTGCCAGCGCTGAAGGTGCGTAGTCCCATCAGGTTGTTCAGTGGCCGACAAAATGATATGAAGGCCGCAAATGATTAAGCATTAGGTCAACCAATCGGTTGATCAAACGCACACAAGGGGCGAGTTGACAGATAGCAAAGGGGCGAGATCCGCGCCAGTGCCAATGGCACGGGATTTGCCTTCTCGCTGCCGAAGAGAGATTTCAATCATCACCCTGCGGTGTTTCAACCATCCGTTGCTGACCAGAGTTCATCATCTCTGTGTAGGAAAGAGCCCTTGGCCATTCCGGTTCGAAGGTAATAGTCCTTAGGTCTTCTCTTTGATCCCTAGGTTTGCCTGCAATGAGTTTTCTAACCATCCATGCCACGGACAAGGAAGCAACCAGAGCAACAAGGACTGTCATGGGCTCTCCGCAGATCTTGCCTTCCAAATTATGCAGTAGAAACAGCTGCCACCTGAAATACACAGAGCCAAGATCACCAGCGTCTGTGGATCGGCTGAGGTCACCAAAAAAATGGCGATGCACTGCGACACCCTGCGGGTGAGCAACCAATCCGGCCAGGGAAACTGGAGCAACTGGCGCCTGCCGCTATCTCAACAGAAGTGGTCCGCCACCGCCAAACCGTTACTAGTCCAAACCCAGGCGCCCTAGGTGTCCTCCTGGGCTCGCCCAGCCAGAAGCCAGATACCAAGGGCCAGCAACAACCAGGGCAAAAAGCTGAGCTGCATCAAGTCGGACAACACCTGCAGCAAGGGCTCCATAGCCCAATAAAACACCGCTACCGAGACCGCCACCACAACAATCAGAGCCCCCATGCCTACGCGCTCCTAAATGCCTGGGGGCAGTAGAGCACCGGCCCGCAATACCCGCCAGCCTCCCTCAGCGCGCCAAGCAACAACCGTGCTGGCCTGACCTGCGGCGAGGGGCCAGGGGATCGGTGCCAGAAGCGGCACCCCGAGAAATTGCTGGGCAGCCTCCTGAGCTGTGCATGCGGCCGGACAGCCTGAAATGTTGGCGCTGGTTGTAGCCAAGGGGCCACTTAGCTGCAGCAAGGCCTGGGCTTCCGCACTGGCCGGCAGCCGCAGGCCCAGGCTCGACCCACCGGGATTAAGGGCCTCTGCCACCACTCCAACGGCAGGTAGCACCAAAGTGACCGCCCCTGGCCAGGCCCAAGCAGCCATCTCCAACCACTCAGTGCGCGGCGCTACGCCAAGGCAAGCAAACAGATCTTCGGAGCTGGCCGCCATCAAAATCAAAGGCTTGTCTGCCGGGCGTTGTTTCAGGCGCCAAAGCTGGTTGGCCTGGCCAGGTGAAGCCGCCAGAGCTGGCAAGGTATCTGTGGGGAACAGGGCAGCTGAACCCTGAAGGAGCAGTGCCGCCAGATCTGACGGCTCCAAGACTGGAGATGGAACCGGCAACAATCCAGGCTTAATGGTCATGGCAATCCCTGCCCGATCCTGGCCAGCGTGCCGACGCAAAGCGCTCTACACCCTCGAGATCCCCATGGGAGCGCACCTCGGCATATCCGGCAGCACTGAGTAGGTCGATCACCGCATGGCTCTGGTCGAAGTGATGCTCCATCAGCAACAGGCCTCCTGGAGCAAGAGCCGCCGCTCCACCCGCCACGATTAGGCGCAAGGCATCCAGTCCATCGACTCCACCATCGAGGGCTATTACGGGCTCATGCTCCCTCACCCCGGGCTCCAAACCAGCCCATACCGCTGTCGGTATGTAGGGGGGATTGCTCACCACCAGCTCAAACTGTCCCAACCAGGGGCTCAACGGCTGCCACCAACTGCCTTCAAGCAATTGGACCCGATCGGCAACGCCTCCTGCCGCCAGATTGAGGGCCGCCTGACTAAGCGCCCCTGGACTGCAGTCGACGGCCCAGCCGCGACTGGAGGGCCAGGCGAGGGCCAAGGCCAGGGCCATACAGCCAGAGCCGGTGCCGAGATCGGCCCAACAGCCCGGGCCGGAAGGGGCCAGCTCCAGTGCCAGCTCCACCAGTAATTCCGTTTCCTGTCTAGGGATCAGCACTCCTGGAGCGACGCTGATCTCCAGGTCACGCCAGGGGCAGCGCCCCACAAGGTATTGGAGCGGCTCGGCCGTATCGAGATGGCAGCGCCACATCGCCTCCAATTGGTTGAGATCGCAGGCCAATTGAACCGGCAGCTCAGCATGAAGCCGCAGCTGCTGTTGAGCACGCCAGGGCAGGCCTCCCGCCAGATCCAGCAGCCAGTCAAAGTCTCCAGGGCTCCCGCCCAGGGCTAGTTGCTGTCGCCGCCAGGCCAACAATTGAGCCCCATCGAGCTGCCCATTCACCATGGATCAAGGCTAGGCCGGACGCCAGCAAAGCCCAGGCTCAGCCCGCACCAGCCCCTGAAGCTCTAGGGCCAACAGACGGGAGGCAAGGGAGGCCGCAGGCTCCTCCAGCATCAGGCAGAGCTGCTCAAGCGAAGCTCCGTGCCCCAAGGCTGCTAGCAGCGCGGGATCGGCTGATCGCAGCAGCCCATGGGAGGCCGAAGGAGCAGCGGGATCTGGCGAGGCCAGGGGGCCAGGCCCTAGCTGGCGAATTAAATCTGCGGGCTCAAGCAGCACCGTGGCGTCTTGGGCGAGCAGCCGATTGCTACCGGCAGCAGATGCCTTGCCCGCATCAGCCGGCACGGCCCAGACCGGCAACTCCTGCTGCATGGCGAGGGTGGCCGACTGGAGAGCCCCACTGCGCATAGGGCATTCGACCACCACCACCGCCCGAGCCAGGCCGACCTGCAGCCGGTTACGAGCCGCAAAATGACCTGCCTGCACCGCAGTGCCCGCCGGCAACTCGCTTACCAGCAGCCCCCCGGCACCCACCTCAGCCTGCAGCTGCTGATGGTGCCTGGGATAAACCCGCTCAAGGGGAGTGCCCAACACCCCCACAGGCCGGCCACCCTTGGACAAGCAGCCCCGGTGGGCGGCTCCGTCGATCCCTTCAGCCAGGCCACTCACCACCGGCCAACCCGCCTGGGCAAGGGCCGCACCGATCGCCTCAGCCATGGCCACCCCATGCAGGGAGGGCCGGCGCGTGCCCACGACCGCAATGGCCTGGCGGCGACGAAGCAGGGGCCACAACCAGCCCTTACCCCGCCAATACAGGCGCAGAGGCGGCCGCGCCAAGGCGAGCAACTCGGGCGGAAAGGCCGGATCAGCCGGCACCAACACCCCCTTGCCGCCGCGCAGCTCTTGGCAAAGACGGGGCAAGGGATCGGGACCCCAGCGGTCGCGATAGCGCTGAAGCTGGCGGCAGCCCACCGCACCAAAACCGGCAAGGGCAGCAAAGGCCTCGAGCGGAGCGCCCCAGGCTGCCGCCCAGCCACAAAAGTTGTCCCGAATGGCAACCAGCCGCTGGGCGCCAATGCCTGGACAACCCGACCACAGCAGCCACCAAAGCCGCTGCTCCTGATTCCAACCGGCCCCATCGGCGCTCCGCAGCAGCCCTTGAATCGCCATACCGCCTTCAGTACAGATGTACTGATCCTAATGCGGTCCCCGCACCAGGGCTGCGACCGCGGCCTCCAGATCAGCGGGCAAGCGGCGCACCAGCCGGCGCTGATCCAGCCCAGGGGCGCTCTCCACCAGCACAAGCTCAACCCTTGCCTCAGCCGCCAGCTTTCCGCTTGCAGCTACAAAACGGCTGCGCCAGGGCAACTTCAGACCACAGCGCGGCAGCACCTCGCTCCACAGCTGCACAGCATCGCCGTGAAACAGGGGCTGCTTGTAGTCAATGGTCAAACTCACCACCGGGAGCTCCAAGCCGCGAACGGAAAGATCGCTGTAGGCGACACCAGCTGCAGCCAGGGCCTCCACCCGCGCCTCCTCAAGCCAAGCCACGTAAGCGCCATGCCACATCACGCCGGCGTGATCCGTGTGCTGGGGCAGCACACGGCGCTCCAGCAACCAGCCTTCAGACACTCTCTTCACCACAGCCGGGCCAGCTTGGCCGGAGCGGGATGGTTGCGGTGTAGCGGGCAGATGGTTTGCACTTGCAGATCGGCCATAGGCTGACAGGCAGCCTGCTACTTCGAGTCTTCTCAGTGTTTCGCAACGTTCTAATCGCCGATTCCGGCAAAGGCCACGTGGAAGAGATGGTGCGCATGCTGCGCGACATCCCGGCGGTGCGTGCAGCCCGCATCAACCTGCTGCACGTGGTGCCTGAGCAGGCTGGTGAGAGCTTCGCGGAGCACTCCCAAAAAGCGGCGGTTATCGCCGCCGAAGCGGTGCAACGGCTCGGGCTCAACCCCAGCGAGGTGAACACGATCATTCGGCAGGGAGACACCAAGCAAACGGTGCTGAAGGTGGCCGACGAACTCAACAGCGACCTGATCGTGATGGGCTCCAGAGGCCTGGGCCGCCTCCAGTCGATCCTCAGCAACAGCGCCAGCCAATACGTATTCCAGCTCTCGACCAGGCCGATGCTGCTGGTGCGCGACGACCTTTACATCCGCCACATCAACCGGGTAATGGTGACCATCGATGGCACCGGGGTCGGAGACGATGCCCTGAAACTGGCCTGCGAGCTTGTGCGGGAGATTCCTGGCGGCAGCCTCACCGGCGTCCATGTCACCCGCCAAGACATCACCCCTTCTCGGGGCGGCAAATCCCCAGCCGATGCAGTACTCGAAAAAGCCAGCCAGCGAGCCCGTGGCTACGGAGTGGAGCTCAAGGCAGTGCATCGCAGCGGCGATGTCGGCCGCAGCGTGTGCGCCGCCGCCGAGGATCTCAAAGCCGACCTGCTGGTGATCGCTTCCCAGGATCGGCGCCCGGTGGTTGCTCGAGGACTGGTCGACATCGACCGGCTACTGGGCAGCTCGGTGAGCGACTACATCCGCGTTCATGCCCCAGCCCCTGTGTTGCTGGTGCGGGAGCCTGAGGGGAGGAACTAGCCCCCCTGGCGGCTGTTGGTTTGAATGTAAAGAATGATCAAAAAGACCGCGGGAACCAACACGAACAAAAGGCTGGCAACAAAGCCGAGATCGTTGGTTTCCATGGCTGAAGGGGAAGTGAGGGGAGGGTATCACCGCCAAATGGGCGCTTTTCAGGAGGCTTCACCGCTCGTTGCGGTTGGGGCCTGTTCATCGCCCTGGCTCTTACCTTCACCCCCATCCTCTAAATCCTCCTCGCCTTCCTGTACCGGAGGGGCAGGCCAGGCTGTGGGGCCGCTAGGCAGGGGCTTGGCCTGGGCCTCCGCCACCAAATTTTCCTGGTCGGCCATGCCCACCTGGGGCCGAGTCAAAACCAAAACGGACTCCTGGACCATGGCTTGACAGGCAAGCCTCCAGGTTTGGGGGCGCCGGCGCAGTTTTTGGTCTTCCACAGCGGTACGGCAGCTCAGCACCTGGGCACCGGTGCCCTCCGGAATCGCCACAAAGCAGGTGATGCACTGGCCGCAGCCGCCGCAATTGCCTAGGGCACCCTTGAGGCCGTAGAGCTGAATGCCCTCCCGCAAAGCCACTTCTCGCAGGTTTTCGCCGGGGTAGCACTCAATGTCGCGACCCTCGCGAACAAATCGGATCACGGGCATGAAACCTTTTTGCAGAGGTCTTCATTCTGGGCCAGGCCGTTGCGGTCCGTTACCTGGAGCGCACCGCGGCCGGAGCGCCCCTTACGATCGCCCAACCCACCCAGAACTACCCCCATGGGATTGCCCTGGTATCGGGTGCACACGGTCGTCATTAACGACCCGGGCCGATTGCTCGCAGTGCACCTCATGCACACCGCCCTGGTTGCCGGCTGGGCCGGCTCCATGGCGCTCTATGAGCTCGCAATTTTTGATCCGTCCGACGCGGTACTCAACCCGATGTGGCGCCAGGGCATGTTCGTCATGCCTTTCATGGCCCGACTCGGCGTAACCGGCAGCTGGGGCGGCTGGAGCATCACCGGCGAAACCGGCGTTGACCCCGGATTCTGGAGCTTTGAAGGTGTGGCTGCAGCCCACATCATCTTCAGCGGCCTGCTCTTCCTAGCCGCCATTTGGCACTGGACTTATTGGGATCTAGAGATCTGGCAGGACCCACGCACCGGCGAACCTGCCCTCGATCTGCCCAAAATCTTTGGCATCCACCTGCTACTTGCCGGCCTTGGTTGCTTCGGATTCGGGGCCTTTCACCTCACCGGGGTCTTCGGACCTGGCATGTGGGTCAGTGATCCATATGGAATAACGGGACACTTAGAGCCAGTCCAACCATCCTGGGGCCCAGAAGGATTCAATCCCTTCAACCCTGGCGGCATCGTGGCCCACCACATTGCTGCTGGCATCGTTGGAATCATTGCTGGCATCTTCCACATCACCACTCGTCCGCCCGAGCGCCTCTACAAGGCCCTCCGCATGGGCAACATCGAAACGGTGCTGGCCTCGGCGATCGCCGCTGTCTTCTTCGCGGCTTTCATTGTTGCCGGCACGATGTGGTATGGCGCTGCAGCAACCCCTGTAGAGCTCTTTGGACCCACCCGTTATCAGTGGGACCAGAGCTACTTCAAGACGGAAATCAATCGTCGAGTCCAAACCGCGCTCGACAACGGAGCCACCAAGGAACAGGCCTATGCCTCGATTCCGGAGAAGCTGGCCTTCTATGACTATGTCGGCAACAGTCCTGCCAAGGGCGGCCTGTTCCGGGTTGGTCCGATGGTGAATGGCGACGGTCTCCCCACAGGCTGGATTGGCCACATTTCCTTCACTGACAAAGATGGCAGGGACCTTGAGGTTCGCCGCCTGCCCAACTTCTTCGAGAACTTCCCCGTAGTTCTCCAGGATCAAGAAGGCATCGTTCGCGCCGACATCCCCTTCCGTCGTGCTGAGGCCAAGTATTCCTTTGAGCAGACCGGTGTGACGGCAACCGTCTACGGCGGCGCCCTCAATGGCCAGGTCTTTACTGATCCTGCCGACGTGAAGCGCCTGGCTCGTAAGGCCCAGCTTGGTGAAGCCTTCGAGTTTGACCGCGAGACTTATCACTCCGACGGCACCTTCCGCAGCTCACCCCGTGGTTGGTTCACCTTCGGACACGCCACCTTCGCCCTTCTGTTCTTCTTCGGCCACATCTGGCACGGTGCTCGCACCCTGTATCGCGATGTGTTTGCCGGTATTGATCCCGACCTGGGCGAACAAGTGGAATTCGGTCTATTCCAAAAATTGGGCGACCGCTCGACCCGTCGTCTGCCCGAGGGCTACGTGCCCCCGGCAGGCAGTCCCCTCAGCTGACCGCCAGCACCCCCGAGGACATCCATGGAAAGCTTCGCTTACATCCTGATCCTGGCCCTGGCCATCTCCACGCTCTTCTTTGCAATCGCCTTCCGCGATCCCCCCAAGATCGGCAAATAATCAGCCAGAGCCCTTTAAAGCCCCTGCTTCGGCAGGGGCTTTTTTGTTGTGCAATAGGCGAATGCAGGCCTTTCCAAATGAAAAAGTGCTGCTTACACTTGAAAGACACTCCCGGATGCCAGGGATGCAATGTCCCTCATGCCAACACACCGACAGCCGGGTGCTCGAATCTCGAGCGGCCGACAGTGGTCGCAGTGTGAGGCGGCGGCGTGAGTGTCTCAACTGCGAATTCCGCTTCACTACCTATGAACGGGTAGAGACAGTGCCCATCACTGTGGTGAAGCGCAACTCCTCGCGGGAAACCTTCAACCGCGTCAAGCTGCTGCACGGGCTGCTGCGCGCCTGCGAAAAAACAGGCCTAGAGCCGGCCCGGCTCGAAGGGGTGGTGGATGAAATCGAACTCCAGCTGCAGCAACGCAGCGGACGGGAGGTGAGCAGTGCCGAAATCGGTGAACTTGTGCTTCAGCAGCTCAGCGAAATGAGTGAGGTTGCCTATGTGCGCTTTGCCTCTGTCTATCGCCAGTTCCAGGGCGTAAGCGACTTTGTGTCCACCTTGGAAGGACTGCACAAGCGCAGTGGTGGCCGCTTGCGCAAAGCCAGCTTGGCCACGGTCAGCTGAAGCAGGTCAAAGCAACGGAAACACGCTGCTGCCGCATTGGTACAGTGACAAATCGGGTTTGCTCTGCTGGCGGGCAGATCATCCGTTCCTTTCCTACTGCTTCAGGCAGACCGCCACCTATCCATGACCGTGACCCCTTCCGATACCAGCACTGAAGCGCTCAACCAAGACGCGACCAGTGCCGAGGCCGAGCTCGATTTCGCCGCCGCCATGGGCGATGACCTCGATCTAGCCATTCCGGAAGAGGTCCCCACCGCCGATGACCCCAGCAGTCGCGCTGCATCCCGCAACGACGCTGATGGCGTGGGTTTCACCCTGGATGAGTTTGCCTCGCTACTGAGCAAGTACGACTACAACTTCAAGCCGGGTGACGTTGTCAACGGCACCGTGTTTGCCCTGGAATCGAAGGGCGCCATGATCGATATCGGCGCCAAAACAGCGGCGTTTATGCCGGTGCAGGAGGTGTCGATCAACCGGGTTGAGGGCCTCAGCGACGTTCTCGTGCCAGGCGAGGTGCGCGAGTTCTTCATCATGAGTGAGGAGAACGAAGACGGCCAGCTCTCGCTTTCCATACGCCGCATCGAGTATCAGCGTGCCTGGGAACGGGTGCGCCAGCTGCAGAAAGAAGACGCGACCATCTACAGCGAAGTGTTTGCAACCAACCGTGGTGGCGCCCTGGTGCGGGTAGAAGGCTTGCGCGGCTTCATTCCCGGCAGCCACATCAGCACCCGCAAGGCCAAAGAAGAGCTGGTGGCCGACTTCCTACCCCTCAAGTTCCTTGAAGTGGACGAGGAGCGCAACCGCCTGGTGCTCAGCCATCGCCGCGCCCTGGTGGAACGCAAGATGAATCGCCTCGAAGTGGGCGAAGTGGTGCTCGGCACCGTGCGCGGCATTAAGCCCTACGGCGCCTTTATTGATATCGGTGGAGTCAGCGGCCTGCTGCACATCTCCGAAATCAGCCACGAACACATCGAAACACCGCACACGGTGCTCAATGTCAACGACCAGATGAAGGTGATGATCATCGACCTGGATGCCGAGCGGGGCCGGATCTCCCTCTCTACCAAGGCCCTCGAGCCAGAGCCCGGCGACATGCTCACCGACCCTCAGAAAGTGTTCGATAAAGCCGAGGAAATGGCCGCCCGCTACAAGCAGATGCTGCTTGAGCAGGCCGAAGACAACGAACCAATGGGCGTCACCCTCGACTGAGCCAGGCCCAACTACGCGCCCTCCATGGCTGAGCTGTTTCTGCGGGGACAACCCCTGGCCGATGCCACGGGAACACCATTCCCAATCGAAGCGGTGTTGTTCGACAAGGACGGCACCCTTTGCATCAGCGAACCCATGCTCCACACCCTGGCCACGGCCAGGGTTTTTCATGCCTGCGAGCTGTTGGGGAAACGCCACCCGGAGCTACCCGCCAGCCGATGCGACGAGCTGGCTCAGCTACTACAGAGGGCCTACGGGCTTCGTAATAGCGCCATCCATCCGGCCGGCGCCACGGCCGTCGGCACCCGTAGCCACAACCTGATCTCCACCGCCACAGCGTTGGCCCAGGTTGGCCTTGGCTGGCCAGAAGCCCTGGAATTAAGCGAAATCGTATTTGCGGCCACCGATGGCCTGCATGGCCAGGGGAGTGAGCACCGGCCCATCGCCACCGCCGGACTCCACGATCTGATGCAAGCACTGCAGGAAGCAGGAGTGGTGTGCGCCGTGATCAGCAACGATGACGAGGCTGGCATCGAAGCTTTTCTGGCCAGCCAAAACCTCAGGTCCAGGTTTAAAGCCCTGTGGAGTGCCGACCACAACCCGCGCAAGCCAAACCCGGCGGCGGTGCACGCCCTCTGCGCCCAACTCGGAATACCGCCCAACCGTTGCGCCCTGATCGGCGATGCCAATAGCGACCTGCGCATGGCCCAGCAGGCCGGAGTGCCCGTGGTGCTCGGCTATGGGGCGGGCTGGAGCATCGCCCCGCCGCTAGATCCGCGCTTCCCCTGCCTGCAACATTGGCGCGAACTCAAGGTAGACGCAGGCCAGCACATAAGCTGAGTTCACTTGATTCAAGGCTGCATGAGCCGCTACGTCTTCACCTCCGAGTCGGTAACCGAAGGGCATCCCGACAAGATCTGTGACCAGGTGAGCGATGCTGTGCTCGACGCCCTGCTGGCCCAGGACCCGGCTTCTCGAGTTGCCTGCGAGACCGTGGTCAACACCGGCCTTTGCCTGATCACAGGTGAAGTAACAACCACCGCCCGGGTTGACTTCAACACCCTGGTACGGGGCGTGATCAACCAGATCGGCTATGCCGGTGCCCGCGCCGGCGGCTTCGATGCTCACAGCTGCGCCGTGCTGGTGGCCTTAGACCAGCAGTCCCCCGATATTGCCCAGGGGGTAAACGAGGCCGACGACCACGACGGCGACCCCCTTGATCTGGTGGGAGCAGGCGACCAGGGGATCATGTTTGGCTACGCCTGCAACGAGACGCCAGAGCTAATGCCTCTGCCGATCAGCCTGGCCCATCGCCTGGCGCGGCGGCTGGCCGAGGTGCGTCACAACGGCAGCCTTGGCTATTTGCTCCCCGATGGCAAAACCCAGGTGAGCGTGGTCTACGAAAACGAAGTGCCCGTGTCGATCGACACGATCTTGATCTCCACCCAGCACACAGCTGAGATCGATGGCGTCTCGGATGAAAAAGCAATTCGGGAGCGCATTGCCGCCGACCTCTGGAGCCACGTGGTGGAGCCCGCCACCGCCGATCTGGCCCTCAAGCCCTCCCAGGCAGACACTCGCTTCCTGGTGAACCCCACCGGCAAATTTGTGGTGGGCGGCCCCCAGGGTGACGCCGGTCTAACGGGCCGCAAAATCATCGTCGATACCTACGGCGGCTATGCCCGCCATGGCGGTGGCGCCTTCTCGGGCAAGGACCCCACCAAGGTGGATCGCTCCGCCGCCTACGCCGCCCGCTTCGTGGCTAAAGCTCTCGTGGCTGCAGGCCTGGCCCGCAAATGCGAAGTGCAGCTCAGCTACGCCATCGGCGTAGCCAAACCAGTCAGCATCCTGGTGGAAAGCTTCGGCACGGGCACCATCAGCAATGCCGATCTCACCACCCTGGTGCAGGACCAGTTCGACCTGCGCCCCGGGGCCATCATCGCCACCTTCGGTTTGCGGGAGCTGCCCCAGCAACGTGGCGGCCGCTTCTATCAAGATGTGGCTGCCTACGGCCATTTCGGCCGCAGCGACCTGGATCTCCCCTGGGAAAACGTGGACGCCATCGCTGCCACGCTCAAGCAGGTCACTGCAGCGCCGGTCGGCGCCTGAGCTGCCGGCCGGCGGGTGAACACTGCACTTGCCCTTGGGGTAGATCTGGGCAGTAGTGGCCTGCGGATTGCCCTGATAGGGCCAGACGGCGAGCAGCTGATCGAAGAGTCCAGCCCCTATCCATCCAGCCTGGAGGAGCCTTTGGGCTGGGTGGAGGGCCTAACAAGCCTCTGCGGGCTGCTGCCAGCAGCTACCCGCAAGCAGGTTGGCGCCCTGGCGGTGGATGGCACCTCCGGCACCCTGCTGCTGTGCCGTCCCGATGGCCAGCCCGGCCCTGGCTGCCTAGGGAAAGCCTTGGCGTATCACTTCTCTTGCCGTGAGCAGGCCCCTATTGCTGCAGCAATGGCCGGCTCAGGCCCAGCCGCCAGTGCCAACGGCAGCCTGGCCCGGGCCCTGCACCTGCTGGCTCAGGCCCAAGCAATTGGAGCGGGCGGCCCCTGGCTGCTGCGTCATCAGGCCGACTGGCTCACCGGCTGGTTGCTTGGTGACTGGAGCTGGGGAGAAGAGGGCAACAACCTGCGCCTCGGCTGGGACCTACAACGGCAGGGCTGGACTGGCTCGATCGGGCGCCAGCCGTGGTCCACTGCCTTGCCGGCGATTCGCCCCAGCGGCGCGGTGCTGGGGCGAATCGCTGCTACGACCGCCCAAAAGCTTGGACTTGAACCTGGCTGCCAGGTGGTAGCAGGCAGCACCGACGCCAACGCCGGGGTGCTTGCCGCCCAGCCAGGTAGGGGCGATGGCGTCACCGTGCTGGGCACCACCCTGGTGCTCAAACAGTTCAGCCCCAGGCCGATCGAAGGGCCAGGCATCAGCTGTCACCGAGTGGCGGGAAGCTGGCTGGTGGGTGGCGCCTCCAATGCCGGAGCCGGCATCCTGAGGCGCTTCTTCAGTGACGGACAGATCGAAGAGTTGAGCCGCCAGATCGACCCTCGCCAGCCCACGGGTCTGCAGCTGCGGCCGCTGCCGGCCCGTGGGGAGCGTTTTCCCGTAGACGATCCAGAGCTGGAGCCGCTGCTCGGCCCGCGCCCGATCAGCGACGTCTGCTACCTCCAGGCACTGCTGGAGGGCCTCACAGCCCTAGAGAAACAGGGCTGGCAGCGGTTGCAAGCGGCCGGCGCCCCCGCCCTGGAGCGGGTGATCACCCTGGGGGGCGGGGCCCGCAACCCCCAATGGCGGCGGCTGCGCCAGCAGAGCCTGGGCATACCGGTGCTGAATCGACCGGGGTGCACAGCTGCCCTTGGCATGGCCAGACTGGCCGCAACAGCCCTGCAAAAACCATGAACGACCGCCTGCGCTCTGTGATCTCCATGGCGGTGTTTGTGGTGCTGGCTGGCTATGTGGGCTTCAGTGCCCTGCGTCTTGGCCTGTTGTTGTGGCAGCGCTTCGGCGCCGCCTAACCCCCTTAGCAGCTTCGTCCGAGCCAGAATCACTCCCATACCCACCGCCGCTCAGCACCATGGCCGCCGACCCCATCACCCCCGCCGTGAGCGATCGGATTTGCCGACACATGAATGACGACCATGCCGAGGCGGTGCTGGCCTATGCCCGTCACTACGGCGGCCTCAGCGCAGCCGAAAAGGCAAGCCTGGTGGCAGTCCGAGCCGAAGCCATGGAGCTTGATGTGGATGGCGCCAAGGTCACAGTGCCCTTCGACCACTGCCTTAGTGACAGTGAAGATGCCCATCGCACCCTGGTGGCGATGTTGCGGGCCCTGCCCCGCTGAAGCCGGCGGCGTGGGAACCCTGCGGGAAACCTGCAGACCCATCCATGGCCTCCTGGCCCCCTGGCCCAACTCCCCTAACAGCAGGGCTGTTAAAGCTGCTGCCCCTGGACTGGATCGCCAAACCACCAAGCCTGCACGCCGATCTGGCGGCGGAATTACCCAAGGGCGGTCGCCAGGGCAGTGATCCCATCCATTGGTGGGCCGCTGGCATGTACTCGGGGCGGCTGCGCCGGCAGCTTCTTTATCTGCGCACCCATCCGAATCCAGCAATGGTGGCAGCTCTGATACAGCAACTAGCCGCAGGACTGGGCGCCGAACCTTGGGCCAGACCACCCCTGCTGGTTGCGATCCCCAGCTGGAAGCGGCGAGCCAACCCTCTGCCCGGCCTGCTGGGCAGAGCCCTTAGCTGGCAACTGGGCTGGCGCCAAGTACCCCTCCTGCAACGCAGTCGGGCAGTGCTGGGCCAGCACCACCTAGGCCGCGAACTGCGCTGGGCTAACCAGGCGGGAGCCTTTCGCTGCTCCGCGTCTGGGCAGCAACAGCACCCCCGGGAGAAACCAGCGGTGGTGCTCTTGGACGACATCCTTACGACGGGTGCTACGGCCTGCGCCGCCGCTGACACCCTGCGCGACCAGGGCTGGCAGGTAGCTGGCATGGCCTGCCTGGCCCGAACCCCGTGGCAGGGCCGTGATCTAAGATCGATTGGTCGCTTAGGCGACGGGCCGGGATAGCTCAGTTGGTAGAGCAGGCGATTGAAAATCGCCGTGTCCCCAGTTCAAATCTGGGTCCTGGCATTCTCATCCCACTACTTTCCTTCCGCGAAAAGCCTGCAGGGTTTGGGATGGCTCAACTAGAAACAGCTGAATATTGCAGCACCATGCGTGAGCATCCACTGAACTCCAACCGGATGTTCAATAACGCCGACAGCTTCGCTCAAGCTTTCGATGAAGCCTGGCAAAAGCATGAACAGCGCGATCCCCACCACGGCCTCAATCCAGCAGCCAAGGTCGATCTGATGCTCGAGGGGCTTGGCGACCATCCCTTTCTACAAAAACAACCAGAGCTGGCCCGGCAAGTAGCCGCTTTTCGCCTCCGCCTCTTGGGGTTGGCTAGGCCCAGCCAGTAGCGTCAGCCTCACAGCCGTGTAATGGCGTGATGGCGAGCTCCTTGGAGCGATTGGTGCGGATGTTGAGCGGTGGCTTCAGCAACCAGGAGCAGGCTTTTGAGAATCCGCCCCTCTACGCCCACATCCTGGTCAAATTCCGCCCCCTCCCCCAGCTGGCACCGGGCTCCCTGCTGCTGGAGCAGAGCTATGCGATTGACCCGGCAGCTCCCTACCGAATTCGAGTATTGAGGGTGGAAGCACTGAACGACCAGCTGACTATCGTCAACCAGGCGCTGGCTAACGATCAACGCTTCTGGGGAGCGGTAGAGAATGCCGAACTCCGTAGCCGCATTCAAGCCAGCGACCTAATGCCCCTTGAGGGCTGTGACTACGTGGTGCGAGAAGAGAGCGAAGGATTCGTGGGGGAAGTGGAGCCTGGATGTCGCTGTCTGGTGGAGCGCAAGGGAGCCACCTCCTACCTGGTGAGCCGGCTGGAGCTAAACCCAGCTGGCATGCGCACGATCGACAGGGGCCACGATCCCATCACCCACGAACATCTCTGGGGATCGCTGGCGGGTGCCTTTGAATTTGCCCGAACCGACGACTACAACGACGAGATACCAGCCCATTGGTCTGAGCAGTGGGGCGATTGAGTGGCGCGATTGAGTCTCAGGCGCTGAGCTCATCGAGAAAGGGTTGCTCCTCTTCATCAAGGAAGGGCTCCTCGGCCAGGCTGTCATCCAGAAAGCTGTCCTGTAGAGCCTCCTGGGCATGGGCCAGCTGGGGGGCAACAACAGGACGCAGGTGACGGCCTACCCCTTGATTCTCGATGCCTTTTAGCAAGCCTTCAAGACGAGCCAGTCGGTCTTCGGTGTCATCGAGTCGTAGCTCCGTCTCATCAGACAACGCGCCCTGGCTACCTGCCTGGCCCTCAAGCAGCGGTTCGAGCCTCAACTCCTGAGCGGCAAGCCGCTCCTCCAGTTCAAGGAGGCGGAAGGTGATCGCTTCAGCAACTTCCGAGAGGGTCTGCAGCTGGTCAGCCAGCCGCTGGGTGCAGTCTGCAACCTTTAGCTCAACAGCCATAACCAGAGCCGATGGAATGGGCGGATGGTATCGGCGCAGCCCGTAAGCGCCAGGGGTTGGCGCCCCAGGGCCTGCAGCGCAGCGTTTGTAACGATTCCAAAAGCCTTGTGAACCAACCAAAACAGGCCATGTGGAAGAGCGAAGGACAAGCGGTGCTTGCCAACCAATACGGAATGGCCAGGGAACGCCTCAAGAGCTCGCGTCATTGCTCAATCGCAAGTTGTGGAAGGCCAAGTTTTTTGAAAACCGTCCCCACTAACCGCATTGTCGAGCTCAAAATGAGGGAGCTGCCGTGGCCACCTGCACCGAGCGAAGCCCTCCAGGCCTTGGGGCAGTGACCGTTTGTTAAGGGAGCAGTAGGCAAGCAGGCATCTTGATGAGAATGGGCGAACCAAGTTGATAACAGCCAGGTTGCTGCACACTGCCCACAAGGGGCACTGCGCAGCCCTGGGCCCTGGCCAGCCTGGAACCCCTATCCACCCTTCCGACTATTCGTCGCGACTAGGAGCCTCCCAATGTTCGACGCCTTCACCAAGGTTGTAGCCCAGGCTGATGCCCGTGGCGAATTCATCAACGCCGGTCAAATCGACGCGCTTGCGGCGATGGTTTCCGAGAGCAACAAGCGTATGGATGCTGTGAACCGCATCACCTCCAACGCATCCAAGATCGTCACCAATGCGGCCCGCGATCTTTTTGAAGCTCAGCCGGCGCTAACGGCTCCTGGGGGGAACGCCTACACCAGCCGCCGCATGGCTGCGTGCCTACGCGATATGGACATCATCCTCCGTTACATCACATACGCCATTTTCAACGGCGATGCATCCGTGCTGGAAGACCGCTGCCTCAACGGCCTGCGGGAGACCTACCTGGCCCTCGGCGTTCCTGGCACTTCGGTTGCTGAAGGCGTTCGCAAGATGAAGGCCGCCGCCATTGCAATTGCCAACGATCGCAACGGCATCACCCAGGGAGATTGCTCAGCTTTGATCAGCGAAATCGGCACCTACTTCGACCGCGCTGCAGCAGCCGTCGGCTGATCAGCTCACTAAAAAGTCAAACCAACTTATTCCCCCCTTCCAATGAAGACTCCCCTTACCGAAGCCGTCGCAGCCGCTGATTCCCAGGGACGGTTCCTCTCAAACACTGAGCTCAACTCGGCTTTTGGTCGCTTTGACCGCGCCAAAAATGCTCTCGCAGCTGCTAAGGGCCTAACAGCCAACGCAGACAACTTGGTGAACGGCGCTGCCCAGGCCGTTTACAACAAGTTCCCCTACACCACCCAGATGCAGGGTGCGAACTATGCCGCTGATGCCCGTGGCAAGGCTAAGTGCTCCCGTGATATCGGCTACTACCTCCGCATGGTTACCTACTGCCTCGTGGCTGGTGGCACCGGCCCCATGGATGAGTACCTGATTGCCGGGATTGATGAAATCAATCGCGCCTTTGAGCTCTCCCCCTCCTGGTACGTGGAAGCGCTTAACTACATCAAAGCCAACCATGGCCTTACCGGCGAAGCAGCAACAGAAGCAAACAATTACCTCGATTACGCAATCAACGCACTTGTTTGATCAGGCTTCCTGTTAAAAAGTGATTTATAGCCTCCCTGCTGAAGGGAGGCTATTTTTATTGAACAAATAAAAGATATAAAGACTTGCATGCAGAATGTGCGACAAGGCAATAGGCATGTTGCATTAGGCGCGCGCGAAGATTCGAGAAAGACTAGACAGCCCGGGGAAACCGTCCTCCTGCCAAAAAAACCACCATGCCGCCCAATGAAATTTTTAGCATAAAAGACTTAATAAACCAAGCCGGAGAGGAACAGGAGATTCAGTACGGTACGAGCGAGGCACGCTTGCGCATAGACCTAAGAATTGACGACATTGGGCTTTGGAAATCCCATCACGACAAACATCCTGGCAACAAAAATCTTCTGCTTGCCTGCGAAAGTAACAGCGGCGAATTATCAGACACCAATCTGACCTGGGTTGTCGGAGCAGCAATCCGTTCAGCCGTGGTTGAAGGAACGTCCGGAGCAAGGGATCTACTTAAAAACCTCGGTGTGTCAGAAGAGCTAGTGGATCTGGCATCTGAACACTGTCCAGACCTTGGCGGGACAGCAGTCTGGGCATTCCATTTGGAGCGACATGGCTGGCTAACCGCTACTCCTGTGGAATCGTGAACCTGACTAGAGAAGCTCAGCAGAAAATGGTGATCAGCCAACTTGCCAAGGCTGCAAAAGTATGCGGCATAAGCAATCGCAACAGCCTCCCCGAAGCGGCAAGGGTGTTGATAGCTAAAGCCGATACCTCCAAACGGTTCCTAAGCGCAGAGGAATTAAAAACAATATGTAACTGTTGCAAAACCTCAGAAGATGCCATTGGGCTACTGATAGCAGAGTCAAACCAGGTAATCGACAAGGCAAGGCGACAATTACTAGCCCAACAACCACAGCTCACACTGGCCGGCGGAGAGCTATACCCGGAGCCAAGGGCAGAAGCCTGCTGGCGCGATTGCCAACAGTTTCTGCGGGTGATCATTTACGGGGTAGCGTGCGATTGCACAGAAATAACAGATATGGCCGGAATGAGCGCATTACGTCAGTTATACAAGGAGATGGAGGTACCTATCCCTGCGATGATGTATGTGCTAGCCCAGATGCGTACACTAACCACACAGATCCTAGAAACTTCAGGACATGGTCATGAGGCAACCTGCCTCGACAAGGCTTTTGATAACCTGTGCAACGCTCTGCTACCAACCGAGCCCTGATAACAGGAAGTGAAGCAAACCCAGCGAGCAATTGCCGAAGCGAGCGCAATCACAGAACATAAATGTATCTGACCACTAGCAAATCAAATCCTGCCTGAAAATGAATCAAAAGCATCAAACATTTTTGCTACCGGAAGATCCAAGCCAATGGAGTGCTCCTGAGGAATGCAAACCAAATGCGGCTCAACATCGACCCGTAGACGCGCGAGGTGCATGCTGGACCAACCGTGTTCTGGAACCACTTGATCTGCGTCAGGCAAACCTTTGTCGTATAGACATAAGAGGTGCAGATCTAACTTCCTGCCTGCTAGAGGGATGCAATTTAACACTTGCCCGTTATGACAAAAATACTCGTGTACCCGCTGGTTTTAATCTTGAAAAGTCAGGTGCAGTAGGGCCTGGTGCAGCTCTTAATGGGGCTTTTTTAAATGGTGCAGATCTCAGGGGTATGGACCTACAGAACACCAACTTCATGGGTGCCTACCTAAGCTGATGTGACTTAAGTGGTTCAGTATTAGACGGAACACGTTTTGTAGGAGCAGACCTAAGGTTTGCAAAAATGCAAGGCAGTCGTTGCATAGGCGCACGCTTTACCGGTAGCCAGTTACAGCAGACAGACTTTAGGGCCGCTAATTTAACAGAGGCAATTCTAGATGGGGCTGAAAGTGTCAAGGGCGCTGACTTCAGTCAGGCTACGGGTTTGGACAAGATACAGCTAGCCAACCTCCTAACTCGCTCTCACATCGAATTGGATTGCTGGAACCCACTCACGAGGCAAGCGACTCGGACGACACTGGAATCCCTGCTGGAATCGATAACAAGTCCCGCATAGCGCACTAGCAATGGCAGGCAAAGCGAAGCGATTGAAACAAAAGATTGAGGTTTATAAAGCTGCGGTCGAGGGCTATGGGATGCCGGGGATAATTGCAAGGTATCGCCACGAAAGTCATGCCGTTTGGTCCAGCCTCCATCCTGGGTGTGGAGAGCTTCTCCCAAGAGTGCGAAGCACCACGTGAGCTAGTTCCAGGGGACGACGACCAAGCGAAGGAGTCAGTGATCCGGGCTGTCTACAGACAGGTGCTTGGGAATGCCTACGTCATGGAGAGCGAACGACAAGTTGTTGCGGAATCGCAGTTCAAGCTAGGCGAGATCAGCGTTAGAGAACTGGTAAGACGTATCGCAAAAAGCGATCTTTATAGCACGCGCTTTTTTGACTCATGCGCGCGCTACCGCTATATCGAACTAGCTTTTCGCCACCTACTCGGACGTGCTCCAGCAGATTTTGAGGAAATGCGGGGGCATGCCGAAAGACTAGATACAAGTGGCTACGAAGCAGACATCGACAGCTTCTTGGATTCTGACGAATATCAGAACACCTTTGGTGAGTGGACAGTTCCATATCAGCGTGGGTGGAAAACAGAATCCTGTGCAACGCTTCAAGAGTTCACCTGGTCATTCCAGTTGCTACGTGGCAACAGCAGCAGCAGCCTAAAAGGCAACTTGGCTGGAATCCGGAGCCGTCTTGGCGGTGCTGCTTATCAGAACCGACCCCTTCCTGTGGTAGCTCCCTCATCACAAGATTCCCAAGGCTGGAGCTTCCGCCCAGCTGCCAACCTGACAGATCCCGTTACCCGGATAGGTGTACTCGCAGGTGAAGCAGGCAAAGTGTATCGAGTTGAAGTAACAGCCTACAGGGCCAATAACGTGCGCCCCACATCACGCTATAGGAAAGCAAACAGAGTACTCTTCGTCCCATTCAACAAGCTATCTGAGCAGTATCAGCTTATTCACCGCGAAGGCGGCAAGATCGCAAGCATCACACCATTAAGCTGATCCATTGCCAAAACCAGCCCTATTTAATAACAGAGCTCCCAAATCAGCAAAAAAACAAAGGAATTAGATGTCCCAAAAACATCTAACAACTTATATTCCAATCAACAAAGCAAGTCCGCCAATCCCATAGCCCCATGACAGCAAATCAAAGCAATTCACTTGACTTCGGAGCCACTCAGCTACTTGAAGCACCAGCAAGATTTTCTCGACAAAGAACTGATGCCGTAGAAACTGCCACAAGCGAAGATCAATTTCGCAACCAGCAGCTACTAAATACGCCGTCAGCATTCACCGCAAACGACAATGCTGCTTTTCACATCGCAGTAAGAGCTGCATACCGGCAGGTGTTCGGCAATGTTCAGCCGATGGAAAGCGAGCGCCTGCTGAGTGCCGAATCAAAATTACGCAATGGGGACATAAACGTACGGGAATTCGTACGAAGATTGGCCCAATCCGATTTTTATCGCTCACGCTTCTTTGATGCCGTGTCTCCGCATCGAGCAGTTGAGCTTAACTTCAAGCATTTGCTGGGACGCCCCCCCCAGAATCAAGCAGAGGTTGCTAGCCATGTGGCATTAATCGCCACAAGTGGCTTCACGGAAGAAATCAATAGCTATCTTGATTCCGATGAGTATCTAAAGTCCTTTGGCGAGGAAACAGTTCCATACCCAACAAGCTGGAACTCACCAGTAGGCCAGCCTCAAGCAGCGTTCAACAGGATCGCAGCACTTGAGCAGAATTTCGCTGGCAGCGACACAGCCGTAGGAACCAAAAGTCAACTGCTAGGCAATCTAGTTAGCGGCTACAGGCTCTCAATAAAAGTGCCTGCACAGGTTTACCGATCTGGTTCCCTAAGTCAGATGGGTAGAACAGCGGCTGGTTCGAACGGAATGTTAGTGCCTGTCAAGCGGAACAGTGCCGATGGAGGCGACTCGACACCGATGCGTGGTGATCTATACGTTGGCTTTGGGCTTGGCCAGCGCCAGCAGGAAGTATTCGAGCGCTGCAACGGTGATTCAGCAGATCAGATTACTGCGCTGATCCGCTCGGTATACCGCCAAGTGCTGGGCAATCCCCATGTAATGGACAGCGAGCGCAACTTAACAGCAGAAAGCCAGTTTGCTGAGGGAAGGCTCAGCACCCGTGAATTTATAAGAGCTATTGGACTCTCTGCAGACTATCGCCGTCGCTTCTTCGAAACAAATGCTCCCTACCGTTTTGTTGAGCTGAATTTCAAACATATTTTGGGGCGTGCACCCGCATCTCAGGCCGAGATGAGTGAGCATCTACAAAGGCTAGCCATTCACGGCTATGACGCAGAAATCAACAGCTACGTTGATAGCGAAGAGTATCAGAACACCTTCGGCGAGAATACTGTTCCCTACCTGCGTGTAGCAACTGAAAATGGTCGCGAACAGGTTTCCTTTAATCGGCACATAGCACTAGTTCAAGGCTATGCGGCCAGTGACACCATTCAATGTGCCTCAAGCCTGCTAAATTCGGTAGCAACAAGATCTGCACCTACAAACTGGACAAATACAACCGTACGGATTAACAGGCTTGGTGCAGCCTCTGGATCAGCTGATCCCACATCCAAGCGGTTCCGTATTGTCGTCAATGCCCAGCCTGCAGGCGGCCGCCAACGCAACCCGAACGCAAGCTACGTAGTAAGCGGCAATGACATTACAAGCCAACTGGGATACATCCATAGACGCGGTGGTCGGATCATTTCTGTGACCGAAATCACCTAGAAAACACTAGTTCATTTATTCGGGACAACTGCTAATTTCTGAACTCCCCCCCTACCAACCTAAAAACAATGGAAATCGAAACTCTTAACCGGGCCAATTCAGGTTTACGCCAATCAGAAGCTCAAGCCCAGCTGAAAGCCGCCTACCGCCAGGTATTTGGCAATGCACACCTATTTGATGAAGAGCTCTCAGTCTCTGCAGAGAGTCTATTCATCAACGGCGACCTCACTGTGCAGGGGCTGGTCAATGCTCTAGCTCTGTCCGACAGCTATCGGCGTCTCTTTTTTGATGCAAATGGTCCCTATCGATTTGTTGAACTCAACTTCAAGCATCTCTTAGGCCGCGCCCCACGAAATCAGGCTGAACTGAGCAAGCATGTTCAGCTCCTAGCCACAGAAGGATACGAAGCAGAAATCAACAGCTATATATACGGCGCCGAGTATCTAGAGGTCTTTGGCTTTGATACAGTACCTTATGACAGGGGAGTGGCAAGCCAGAAAGGTGAATCCAACCTTACATATAACAGAACACGTGCCTTGACTTCAGGCTTTGCAAGTTTTGATGGTGACGGGCAATCACAATTATTAGTCAGCCTGGCGACCAGATCAGCCCCCGGAGGCAGTCAAAAAACTCCCGGCCCAGGAGGTCGCAACAACCAGCGCTACGCTATTCGCTGGACAAGCGTTAATCCAGTCGGCCTAAATCGACGGGTAACGCAAACGACAACCGTTCCCTTCAGCTCGCTATCATCAGCCATCCAATCAATTCATCGACGCGGAGGCCGCATCGCATCAGTAAAAGAATCCTAAATCAAACGAAACTGGAGGCGGTTCAAGGCCTTTAATAGTATATTAAGGCAACTCTTGAGCCACCTTCCAAAAGCATCAACAGCAAGCACTCAGGCTGCAATCCATGAATTTAAAGGACAAAGACTATCGCAAAGCAGAGTGCACTCAGATTGATCGGAGCACTGAAGAAACGCAGCCTGCGATCAACATGATGATCGATACATGGGTACACATGGTTCAGGCAGGTCGTCTGCCAGTTGCAAGGACCACTCACAGAAACAAGGCCTGAGCAGCGTTGATGCAGCTGGAATCTTTTGTAGCTCGTAGCCTAGGCCGCTGGCGATCCATGAGAAGTGGTCATTCTCTTGCTTTTCAGCAATTTGAGGATGTTCGCAGTTCAGTATTGATTGAACCAATTGGACTCCAAAGTCCGTTGGTACTTAAGTTAATTAGAGACTGCAAGATACACGACGCCAAACCCCTTCTGCCATTCCGAATGGAATGGAATGCAGAAAGTGACTGGGAGCCAGATGGCCCCAGTGAAGTATCAGCAGGATCATGCATACTCGTTCCAATCCCAACTGATAATCAAAAAGGAATCTTACTGCGAAGCGCTGGATACGCAGAGGCCGAGCAAGCAGTATCAAACTATGCTTTTTTAGAAGATGATACTTTTACACTCACTACCCAATATGGTCAATCGATTGCAGAGGAAAGGATCTGGTTCGTATCTGAGAACGTTCGCTGCCGCTCATCAGTGCTGCGAACTTCAGCCGGCTCAGGAATACTGCAAACCTCCTTCGCATCTGAAATCAGGCGGTTAGATTCCTTCAGCCAGTAGAGTTCGCCATGATAGGTATTACCCTAAAATTCGCTAAAATTCTAGCTGGACACTACAGCAATTTCTCTCAGTCACAGCGCGATCCCGTAAATTTTGCCCATATCAATATCTATTTTCGCCCTCTGCCTTGGGAAGTATTTCAGGGCCCTGGCTTTTACTCCGAGCAGAGCTATGGGCACGATCCTTGGCGACCATATAGGCAAGGCGTACATCGGCTAATTTCGACCGAGAAGTTGCAGATTGTTGAAAATTTTGGATTCGACCAACCAATTCGCTTAGCTGGAGCAGGCTTCACGCCTAAACTGCTCAAGCTTATTCATATTGATCGCCTCAAACAACGCTGCGGTTGTGCGATGCATTTCCAAGAGACGACACCGGGTTGCTTCAGCGGGAAGGTAGAGCCTGGTAATAAATGCCTAGTACCACGTGATGGGCGGCCTACCTATCTAGTGAGCGAGGTGTTGGTTGATCATGAAAACTGGATTAGTAGAGATCAGGGTTTTGATCCAGCTACCAATACCTTGCAATGGGGCTCCGAACATGGGCCACTACGTTTTGAACGCGTGGCTAGCTTTGAGAATGAAGTCACAGCTGAGTGGGCACGTCTAAGTAATCATAAGGGAGAAGAATCTGAACAAATTGGATAAAACAGAAACCATGCAAGCTGACGGACCAGCTATCCAGCAATTCCGTAGCTGGATTCGCTCGCAGCACCTAATTTGCCAAGGCCAAGACTTTATTTTTGAAACAATTGATCATAGTCAGCTTGAGCGTTTTGAAGCCTGTCTAAATATGCTTGATGGGCAAGTGCGGTCTGTAAGAGCAATCGGAAACTGGCCCATGGGGCCCCGTCGAACATTCAAGATACTGAGAGCTGAAGCAGCTGTGCCAAGACCCAAAGGCCTGGAAATTCAGCGCTACTGGGCTGAACGTGGGTCCTTTCAGACCCGGTTTTCGGAAATAAGCAGTTGACGCCTACGATCTACAAAAATATCAGGATCCTGCACAGCAAAAGCATTCTGTAATAGCTGAATTATTTCATGATTATTCCCAACATCAATTGAATCAAGACCTATCAATGCAGCATAACGTAGCTCCCAGCTTGGCGTGAAATCGGAGGACAAAAGCTGCCTCACACTTTTGCACCATATATCAGGAAAGTGTTTATTCAAAGCCAAGCAAGCAGCCGCTCTTGATTTACCGAATTGTGGGCGCTTGCTGTTCATAGCTTCCAGCAGCAATGCCTCAATGACAGGAGTAGCAGCGGAAGGCCAGATATCCACACTGCCAAGAAGCTGAATGAAGAAATAATGAGCACCATAGTCATTATAAGCATCCTCCTGCCATCGCTTCCAGAAAACAGGCCAGAGCTCTTCTGCTGGCCTATGCTTCAATGTGGACAATGCTAGGTAGCAACGGCTAAAGTCAGTACCAAAAAACTCATCAAATAAAAATAATATGGTTGGTTCAGTGTCGTAGCAGTGCGCCAAGACCAAACCTTCTGGCTGATCCCACATCAGCGAATCTAAACAAGTAAGCAGGTCAATGCCTGCGTGTTCTTTGTCTTGGCCCGGCCAGAGTGTCCGCAGAGCGCGCAACCTGAACACAGGGGACACGGGCGCCTTGAGAATCGAAGGCAATAGATATGTAGCCCGACAGTCAATTAAATCCTGAATCGCCGACTGCCGGTCCATTTGGTTAGGCAGGGTCAGGTGGTCTTCCAATTCTTGAAGGCGACTGCCATCTCCACTGAGCTGTGCAACCCCGGCCAAAGCAGCGCCGCGAACCCCTGGATTCGCCTCATCTTGCAGCGATTGAAGTACGGGCAAGGCCGCATGCACTTCTAACCCCACAAGAGCCTGGATAAGAACCCGGCGGCTCTGGCCTGGATCATTGAGCAGCGGGAGCATTGCCTGATGGAGTTCAACATCCTGGCAATTGAGCTGAAGAAGGGCCCAGGCGGCATTTTCAACGAGATAGTGATCATTGCTCCTTAGGCAACGCCCAATGCTGGGGATGGCCCGTTGAACCCCAAGCCGGCCCAAAACTTCGACCGCTTTGCGGCGCGCAAGGTTAACCGCCTGTTCGCCCGAAGAATTATCAATGAGCCTCAATAATGCCTCCTCCGTTTTATCGCCGGGGAAATTCACGAGATGGGCGGCCGCCATGTAGTAGTCGCTGGCAGAATCAAGCGAGTCAAGAGATTGTTCAAGAATCGCTAGCGCATCATGGTGGCTGAGCCCGGGATGGATATTGTCGTAACTGTTGCTGGAGCTTGCCAAAATACTGTCCTCAGAAGTCAAAGTGGACGCGGCTGTGGAGCTCAAAGCAGAGCTGCTTCCAACTCTGATAGCCGGCAGGGCAAGAGCGCTGAAAGTTTAAGAGTTATGTGTCTTGATGCAACCCAGCCCAGGAAGCGTTCAATATGAACCCATCTAAATTAGAGGCACAATGGGACCCCATCAATGTGGTGCGCTTTTACTTGTTACAAGCATCAATTCTGAAACTCCCCAGAGGGTTGCTCAGAAGCTGCGAGTTCCGCGCCATATGCTGAGCCACACTATGCAGCAACTACACCAGAATGGAATCCCGGTTACGTCGGTATGTCTGATGGAGGCGGCCAGCTCAGTTTCCGCAGTGGCGACCACAGCCTCTACGGATCCAGTCGAATCACCCAAGTCTGGACAGCAATCACCTCGCCGCCGCCGCAAATAGCCCAGCTCAGCCTTGAAGCTCGAACACACCATCAGGAGCACGCCCCTGTTTAAGCAGTTCCCAGTTGATCGACTGAAGGAAAGCTGCGCTGTTCAGAGTCTCCACAACATCGACCCCCCAGTCACTCTGCTGCAGCAACGCTCCAGAGGCGCCTTGATCGTCCTTGCGTCCACCTAGGGCCAACAGCTGGCAATCATGATCAGTAGCACCTGCAGAGGAGCGAAGCTGTCGCCAGGCCAGGAGTACGGCATTGGCCAAATCGACGGGCAGCAGGTCGGCTTCCACCTGAACCAACCAGTGAGGGTGGCTGACTGCCTGAACCCGGACATCGGTGGACAGGTGTGCAACGAGACCAGCCGCCAGTTCCGCGGAATTCAAGCCCTTCAGGTTGTCGGAAACCACCTGAAGGTTGTGGGAGAGCAAAAAGCGTGTCATGTCCTGATCTTGTTAAGCCCACCATAGGATCGCGGCGGCTATCCCTGATAATTAGTTCAATAGGAGGGACCCTTGTCTGCCGAGCTGTCCGCTACCCCCGCATCTGGAATCCAGCAACTGAGCGTTGAGGAAGCCAACATTCTGGCTGCAGAGCTTCGTTCCCAACTTCGTCAGGGGTTAGTTCCTTCATCCGACACCCCAGCAATTGAGCGCATGGTGGCTGGTCTCGGCGATACCAGGGGCTTGATGCGGCTTACCTTTGCCGAAAGCCTTGGAGCAGTGGGTGCTGCAGCGGTGCCAACTCTCTGCCGTGCATTGCAGTCTCACGACAACGTCACCGTTCGACGCGCTGCAGCTAAGACTCTGACCCTGATTGCAGATCCAGCTGCCTTGCCCGTTTTACTCGAAACCCTACTCTCAGATTCGGATCCCGTTGTGCAGGGATCAGCGGTCGGAGCGATGGCTGCAGTCGGCGAGCAGGCTCTCAATCCACTCCTCTCAGTGCTGGTTCATCCAAAAGCTTCGGCCATGCAACAGGGGCTGGCCAGCTGGGGGATCGCTTTTATCGGCGCCAAGGCGCCCGAAGCGCTTCGCCAAGCAGCCAGCTCGCCGGATGCCAGGATAAGAGCGGCAGCAATAGCAGCTCTCGGCGAACAGATCCAGTCTTTGGGGGATGACGAGGCGAGACAGCTGCTTCTAACCGCGCTGGATGACCTGGACTCCGAAGTGCGGGCAGAAGCTGCAACGCTGATGGGGAAGTTGCAGGAGCCAGAATGGGCCTGCCCGCGTCTGCTACCGCTACTCACCGACTCGGAAGAACAGGTCCGCAAAAACGCTGCTCTATCGCTGATGAAGCTAGGGGCCAGGGATGCATTGCCTGACTTAAAAGCAAGTGTGGAACAGGAAGTACAACCTGGTGTCAGATTAGTGCTAGAGCTAGCGATCAGTCAGCTAAGCAAGTGAGGATAACAATCGTCTCGCGTCAGCCCGGCTGAGGTTGACGTGCTTGCAGTTCCCTTATTCGAGCCAAGGCTGATTCAAGGGTCTCTCGCACATAACTATCTAACTTTGGTTGGTGCTGCAGATCCTTAAGAGTCGGTTCAATTGCAGGATCATCAATCTGGGCGAGTGCATTGACAGCTGCTACCGCCTGGGCTGGATTATCACCGCCCACCACTCTTAGCAACAGCGGCACCGCCTGCCCACCAACCTGCCCAAGGGCCATCACCGAAGCAACAGCCACAACCGGTGAGTCGTCGCTAAGTGCCTCCTCGAGAGCCTGCATCGCTGTCTCGGGGAAATGGATCCCAGGCTGGTTTGAAGCCACCTGGGCATAGGCCTTCACGCAGCTGGCGCGGATAGTGCTGTCCGTGCTAGCCATAAGAAGATCCGCTAAGGGCAGCAAGGCTGCCGCGCCAAAGGCGCCAATACCACGAACAGAAGCCCTGCGTAAAGCTATATCCGGTTGGGCCAACAAACCAAGCAGGCGAGGTAGAGCTTGCTGAGGCCAATCCCTGACCATAGCCATAAAAGCCTGGCTTTGAATATAAGGATTAGGGTGGGCAAGATCATCAAATAAGATATCTAATGCTTCCATTTCCATCGAGGAGAGGGGGTAGGCGACGGCTCATTTTCACACAAAAAAGGAGGCCCGAAGGCCTCCCTGGTTTGTCCTCAACAATTAATCAGAAACTGATCAGGAGAGGGCGTTGATGGCGTAATCAAGGTACGACTTCAACTCATTGAGAGCCTGGGGGCTCATGTCACGAGGGGAGCAAGCCCGATCGCGGGTGAAGGTGAGCGCTTCCACGTAAGCAGCGGTAGGCAGACGCAGGGTGCGGTACACCTCACGGGCTCCGGCAATGCCCCACTCATCGAGAGGGCCAGTGCCGCCCACAACCAGGCAGTAGTTGATCAGACGCAGATAGTGAGCGATGTCGCGGTAGCACTTGTCCACCTTGACCTGGTTCTCACCAGCTTCGCCGGCTTGCTTGAGGTAGGGGTACTTGCTGAAGCAGGCGTCACCAGCTTCCTTGGTCACTTTGTCCAGACCGGCGGCCAGCTTTTCAGCAGCTTCAAGGCGAGCAGTAGCTCGCTGAATGTTGCCCTGAACAGCTTCTAGGTCGTTCTGGGAGGGGAAGCGACCAGCGGCATCAGCGGCGGTCACAACAGTGGTCACAACAGACTTCATCGTGAAGATCCTCGTTTAATTGAGTAGTAGTGGTTTAAAAAAAGCAATCTCTTCGGATGAATCAGCTGAGGCCGCTGATCACACGGTCAAAGTAGGTAGCAGCTTCAGCCACTAGAGCGGAGCAGTCGCCCTGAACGGTTTCCATCTTGCGGAAACGGGTTTCCACAGGGTTGGTGCCGGTGGTGTTTGTCTCGTTGATGTGAGCTGTGGAAGAAGCCTTCATGATGGCCACGGCGCGAGCGGCAGACTGAAGGGGAACGCCCAGAGCGATGTAGGTCTCCTTGAGGCCGTTCAGGCAGCGGTCGTCCAAAACCGATGCGTCGCCTGCCAGCAGCGCGTAGCTGATGTAGCGAAGCACAATTTCGCCATCGCGCAGGCATGCGGCCATGCGGCGGTTGGGATAGCAGTTGCCACCAGCCTGGATCAGGCCAGTGTTTTCGCAGATCATGCCGGTGACTGCATCTGAAACGATGCAGGAGGCATTGCTGGTGATGGCGTTAACAGCGTCTAGACGCTTATTTCCCTCAGCAACATAGTTACGGAGAGCAGCGAGCTCACCGCCTCCAATAGGGGCAGTCTTCGAATCTGCGCTGACGACAGCGCGTGAAAAGGCGTCGAGCATGGGAAAGGGGCCAGGGGTGCTTGTGCTTAGCCAATTGACAGCCAGTGAAGATCGTTAGATCTGTTCAGGTCTGTATGGCTTAGCTGCCTCTCGGGGAAGGCGTAAGGGGAAACTACGGTCATCTCCCTCCTCAGGACCCCGATCAAAGCAATCATGCAAACTTTCGTCACCCATCGCGCTCGGACTTGAAAAGGCAGCGCTGGCAAAGGGTTTTGGCAAGGGGAAGGCACGCACTCCCGCCTAATCGCGGAACAAAGCACCAGGAGATTTATCTTTTCTTCCATTTTCACCATGGATGCGACCCATTTGAAGCTGCTCTAGTGGAGCGCGGCGGATGGCTCCGTATGCTGACAGTCGCCCAATCCAAGCCATGACCGACGGCACTCCCCCTCGCGCCGACACGTCTGCAATCAACGCATCCGATCCCAGCCGGCAGGAGTTGGAGGAGTCGATTGATCAGCTAGCGGCCTACCGCGATCGACTTATCAAAGATGTGATCGGCATGGGGCAAAGACTGAAGCTCCCTCAGAAGCAAGTGGACTTCACCCTGGCTCAGCATCCCGAGCTGCAGAAGTTAGAAGCAATTCTGGCTCAGCTTGAGTCCCAGAAGTCCGAGCAGGACTAACTCCCATCCCCCTCACACGCCCGTGGCACCCATGGACCCAGCCCGAACGATGGACCAGTTCTTGGCGGCCAGTCGAGGGACCTGGCTGACGCGACGGGCTGTGCACCACCTCGACCACCAAGATGATGAATTCGGCGATTCCAATCTTGTTATCGAGCCCTTCTCCGCTGAGGATCCAGCTGTCGAGCAGATATGTCTAACTCTTAATATCAACCCTCTACTAGCAGCAGGAGGGGCCCGTTTCTGGTGGGAGAGCAATCTTAAACCCCTAGCCAGAACAGATGATCAAGCGGCTGTATTAATAGATATCCCTCTGGCAGGAGATCCCACTCAGGGTTTTCTGGTCCGGGACAAGGGCTACGTGGAGAAGCAGCCCGTCCTCAGTCAATACACCTTTTCAACTGATGGCGTCATGACCGTTACCACGCGCTATGACAGCAATGTCGGCACGGAGCGCTGCTGGTTCGTCACGGATCAGGTGCGAATGCGGGTGAGCTCAGTGCAGTGTCTCGATGGTGTGTCGATGACCACCTACTGCACGGAGCTTCGTTGCCCCTCCGACGCAACTCTGCAGTCGCTTCGGGAAAGCGCCGATTCCATGGCCGCCGGTTTCCGTTAACCCACCCTGCTCCTGAGCGCTCCGAGATGTTTGACCCTTTTTTGCAAGAGCTCAATAGCAGGCTGGAACGGTCTGGAGCGCAGCCCATTGCCCCACCCGATGGGCTAGCTGAATGTCGCTCCCCGAAGAGGCAGAGCGTGATCCAAAGCTGGCTCTGGCAGGTGCCTGGGTTCCGGCGCTGGCGGGTGACCAGGATGGACGCGGGGGACAGCCTGCAAGTGTTGAATTCGGTGGCCTATCCCGAATACAACAACGATCAGCCCCTTATGGGAATCGATCTCCTTTGGTTCGGCACCCGCGGCAAGCTGGTCGCAGTGCTTGATTTTCAGCCACTACTGCAGGATCAAAATTATCTTGACACCTATTATCAAGGCCTAAAAGAACTTATTTCACGCCACCCGGATCTTCACGGTGCTGAGGCCATGCGCTCATTTGATCCAAACCAATATTTTTCGCCCTGGCTGCTGTTCTGCCGTGGAGGAGCTGAGGAGGCGCAGGAATCGTTGCCCAGAGCTTTCACTGCCTTTCTCGACTGCTACTGGCAGCTCAGCGCCGAAGCCGGCCAACGCACTTCCATAGTTACAGCAGAAAAGGTGAAAACCCTGCAGGAGGCATACGATGTCTATAGCGCCGAAAGAGATCCGGCTCACGGCCTGTTTAGCAGCCACTTCGGCAAGGCTTGGTCGGATCGTTTTCTGCACGAGTTCCTTTTCCCATCTAGCCCGCAGCAATGACAGCACCGCAAAGCTGCAGCCTTGACCAGGTCAGAATCCCCGGTTGGCGTTGGCAGCCCTTTCTTGATCATGCAGTCGAAATGCTTCAGGCATTGGAGCCAGCCGCCTACCCCGTGCCGGAGCAGTTTCTGCAAAAAACCGGATCCACCGGTTCGAAGGCACAGCCGGTAGTTGTGCAAACTGCAACCTGGGCATGTCAAACCAACAAACTTCGCCAGGTGAGGGCCGCCTGCGTGGAGGCGGGGCCAGCAGCGTCCGTGCTGAACCTAGTGATCAATCCCCACTGCCGTTTTGATCTGCCTTTCTTCGGAGCAGATTTGGTCACGCTGCCCTCAGGCCATCTGCTAGCCCTTGACCTGCAGCCAGTTGACCGCAGCGATTCCCTCCATACCCAACCGGTCTGGGATCGATTACTCCCAATTTTTAACAGCTGGAAACCTCACTTACCCGATGGCGGGCCCATTCCTGCTGAGGCAGAACCTTACTTTTCACCTGCATTTCTCTGGACCCGTCTACCTTTGGGAGCAGCCTCCGATGAGCTAATAAGCACCGTTATATTTCAAGCCTTTGCTGAGTATTTAAAGCTTTATTTACAGCTCGTGGATGAAGCGACCCCCGTAGCAGACGATCGCTCAGCGATATTGCTCAATGGCCAAAAGCGCTACACCAGCTACCGGGCAGAGAAAGATCCGGCAAGGGGGATGCTCGGCCGCTTTCACGGTGCGGAATGGACCGAGACATATATCCATGAGGTGTTGTTCGATCTGGATAGACACTATCCCGATCAAAACGGAGATCAAAGCAGGCCTATGGCATGAAGAGGGCCACTTCCACTGATCAGCTCCACAAGGAAAGCGGAGAATCCGAGCATAGCTAAGCGGCCATTCCACACTTCTGAGCTGTTGTTCCAGCCCCAAGCCCACTTGTCTTGGGGGTAGAGCTTCACGGTGCTGGGCAAAGCCGCCGCCTGGTCAAGATTCACTTCGGGCCCATCCAGGGCCTGCTGGACAAGTCGCGCAAGCCCCTGGATGAAAGCAGGGTTGGTGTCAAGCGCCGGCACACGCCGAAAATTTGTGATGCCCGACTCGAAAGCCAGCTTGCGGTACTCGATGTCGATCTCTTCAAGGGTCTCGATGTGCTCGCTCACAAAACTGATCGGCACAACCACCAGATCCTTCACACCCTGCCGCCCTAGCTCCGCCAATGCCTCGTCGGTGTAGGGCTTGAGCCACTCCACAGGACCCACCCGGCTCTGATAAGCAAGGGTGAAAGAGTTGCTGTGGCCCAATGTGGCCTCCAACTTCTCGATGATCAGCCGGGCGCAGGTTTCGATCTCCCCTTGGTAGGGATCGCCCGCTTCCTCCACGTAGCTCTTAGGAACACCGTGGGCGCTGAAGAACACGTGGGCGCTGTCAGGGTCCGGGCAGGCCTGGATCTCACGGGCGATCAGCCCCGCCATGGCGTCGATATAGCCCCGGTCATCGTGATAGCTGCGGATGCATCGAATCGGCAAAGCTGCGAAGACAGGATCAGCCTGACGAAGACGCTGAAGCTCCCTAAAGCTGGAACCGCTGGTGCTAATCGAGAAGTGAGGGTAAAGAGGCAGCACCACCACCTCATCCACATCGTCGGCTTTGATGTCTGCCACCGCCGATTCGGTGAATGGGTGCCAGTAGCGCATCGCCACGTAGCTGGTGGCCTCGATCCCAAGCAGGCGCAGGGCACTCTGCAGCTCCCGCGCCTGCTGCTCGGTGATTCGCCGCAGTGGCGAGCCACCGCCGATAGAGCGATAAGCCTCCTGCGACTTGCTCGCCCGCAGACTGCTGATCAGCCAAGCCAGAGGTTTCTGCAGAGCCGGGTTGGGTAGCCGGATGATCTCCGGATCCGAGAACAGGTTGTAGAGAAAAGGGCCGACATCCTGGATGCGCTCCGGACCCCCGAGGTTCAGCAGGAGCACACCTACCTTGGCCATGGCTTGGCGATCATGAGGCCAAACATCACCTTAGGTCTACAACCGCTTGCAGCTGCACTCGCTCGGTTAATTAAGAAACGTTTAGGGTCAGCCCTGACAACGAAGTGGATCAAGCCACGCCCCAGCCCCAGGGATCTTTCACCAGCGGGTAGTGGCCTGAGAGCCCCATAAACTTTTCGCCGCGGACCCTCTGATCACGAAACAACGATTCTGGAAAACCCGATTACCGAACTGAAGACGATGGAAGCTTCAGATAACCACGCCAAAGCCGCAGCTGATCGGCAATGGGACCTTATGCGCGCCAGCTTTGATGGCGACTGGCAGGGAACAACCACCTGGTATGGCCGCAACGGCGACGGCATGAACATGAAGCAGGGCACCGTCAACCCGGAGGCCTCGCTTTACGCCATCCGCTTCTCGGATGCGCATACGGGTGAATGGCATGGAACCGGCCTTCGATTCGCACCGGGTGGAGAACGCCGCTTCCCCCTATATCGGCACAATTACAACCTCAGCCACAACTGCTGGCATTTTCCGCAGACTGCAGGTCAGTCGAGCCTGCAAATGGCAGGCAGCGTCGCGCGTGCTGGGCATGAAGTGAACTTCTTCAGCGGTCGCAGTCGTTCGATGCTGGTTGCGCTTTACCAGCAACAACCGGATGGACAGATGCTGCTGGACTCAATCGCCGCCACACCCTTCCGCTGCCAACGCACCAGTCCTGACCCAGAACGCACTCAGTTTCAATCGTTGGAGGCGGTATTAGAGACCGTCATTGGCTGGCAAGGGGTGGAATCAGTGATCAGACCCGGATTCAGTTCTGGAATTGCAATGTCAGAACAGCGGCTGGCGCCATTCTGTAGCGAATGGTTTATCAAAAATGAAGTGAACGGGCTATTTGCAGATAATTTAATCTGCAGCCTGCCGGAGATTTTGCCAAAGCATTCATTTGACCTCCACTTCGGCTGCATACTAGATCGTCAAAACTTTGTGCATCTGACAATGGAGTTTGATGCCAATCACAATCTCTTGGCCTGGATAGAGCGCCGCTATCAGCCCACCATGCATGGATGAGAGAGGCTGAAGCCAAGCTGCTTAAGCTTCTCATTACTCACCCGCGCATTAAGGATTCGATCGCTGGTGTCTCTGGTCAACCACTTGGCCAGTGGCAGCCCAGCGCGCTCACACAACCGATTTGTGAGCTCCTGGCCGTTGTACTGGGTATCATTGACCAGGTTGTACGTGTCATTCAGGCCTTGGTCAAAGGCGAAGTTGATACCGCGAACGATGTCGTCGCGGTGAATCCAGCACGGCACATTCAAGCCATTACGCTGCACTAATCCGCCAGCTGCACTGAGCAACATGGCCGGAATATCACGTCCAGGCCCATATATGCCACCGAGGCGCAACACGCAGACCTTGATCGATTCGGAGCGGACCGACGCGATCATCTGCTCTGCCCTCACGAGCACGGAATTCACTGGATGATTTGAATCAGTTGGATCGCTCTCACTTGTGAGCGCTCCCTGCCGGTTGCCATACACGCCACAGCTGCTTAGGTGAACAAGCTGCAGTGGCGAGCTGACAGGCCGACGGTTAAGCGTTTCGATCAGCCGTTGCAGACCGCCAAGAAAGGTCTGCTCGTATTGGCTCAGCTCAACACTGGAACTCTTCGACGGAGCGAAGGACACCAAGATGCCGTCGAGATCTGCTGCGAAGTCCAGGCTGCTGGAGGGATCCGTGGAATCAAAAACCAACGGATTCTCTACTAGGTCGGCCAGCTCTGGCAAGCGTTCACGCCGGGTTGTGGTGCCCCAAAGTGCATGCCCTTCCTGCTTCCAGGATTTGGCAACCGCTTCACCCACGTAGCCACAACCCAGGATTGCGCGACGCTCGCCCGAGGGCAGGATCGGGCGCTCTTGGAGAGACAGCAACTGATAGAGGGAAGCCAGATCTGGGGCAGAAGTCATCCCGCAAAGCCCAATCATGAAGTTTTGCAACCCTAGGCCTGCCGGATGGGGGGTTGCGTTGTCACCGCTTCGGATGACGCTCCCTGAGCCCTACTCGGTTCTTGTGGCAGCCTGAGCTATCTCCTTAAGCCCATGCCCGTCTATTGCGTCGAAGTGCCTGGACTAGCGCCAGTTTCCGTGACTTGCGCCGGCTGCAGCGGAGATGCTTTGCAACTGGCACTGCGGGAGCAGGGACTGGACAACTTCCGTGTGGAGCGGCGCAGCAAAGATGGTCGCCAGTGGTGGTTTCAGGCCAACTTCAAGCCAGGCACCATCGACCCAGCCACCCCTGGAGGTCTCACCCGGCTGGTGAGCGTTGATCTAATCGAGGACTGATGGGTCCGATCCAAGCGCCGCTAAGCCTCAGGCCGCCGCCACTTCCGTGCTGCCCGAACGCTGACGCCGGGTAAGGAAACCAAACAGCACCTTGCCAATGGCAGCGATCAAATTGCCTTCCAGTTCCTGGAACATGGTCATGTTCAGGTGGAAGGCGTGGTTGGCCTCCTCCACAATGCGATCGGCCA